>CAYYHF010000260.1:0-3807 GCA_964471415.1 uncultured Clostridia bacterium
GCGGCGGGAGCAGGCTCAGGATCACCGTGAGAGCGGTATTCGTTGCGCGCTTGCTCTACCTGGCCATGGGGCTTGTGCCGTTTCTGCCGTGGCCCGATTATCGCGCGGCGATGCTCATCGCGATTCTGGGCGTTCAGACTATTCCCAACGTCATCGTGGCGGTGGCCTGGACCGCTCTTTTAGGCGATATGTTCCCTGCAGAAGAGCGAGGGCACTTGTTCGCCATAAGGAACATGTACAGCACCTTCGTTGCGCTAGTATCGTCATTGGCCGCAGGTGTGCTGCTGGATCGAGTAGCCTACCCGACCAACTACATCGCGCTGTTTTCCATATCGTTCGTCGCAGGAATGGTGGCGCTGCACTATGTGTCCAAGATTATTGAGGGGCCGATACGAGCCACTCCCGCAAGGAGCAGGTCTTTGGGCGAAAGGTTGCGTCAGCCGTTCGCGGATCCGGTGTACGGGCGGAAGTTCGGTGTTTTTGCGATAAGCGCAGTCCTGTTGCACCTGGGGATCAATATAGCGGTTCCCGCTTACTCCATATATCACGTTCGGCATCTGCATCTGTCCAACAGCGTCATAGGCATGTTGTCGCTGGCCGCCGGGCTCACTACAGTGCTGACTTATCCGCTTTGGGGGCGCGTGTCGCGCAGGGCAGGCCACTCGGTGGTATACATCCTGTCCATACTGGCCTTCACTCCGTTCCCCGCCCTCTACGGGCTGAGCGGTTCAGTCCCCTACCTGCTGGCGCTGCAGGCGGCGATAGGCGTTTTCAATGGGGCGTTCGCGCTTACGATCCTCAACCTCATGCTGCAGCACGTGAACCCCGACGACAGCGCCAACGGGATCGCGGTGTTCAACCTGCTCATTAACGTCACAGGGGTCCTGGGTCCGCCCCTGGCGGCGCTGGTGATCTCCGAGTACGGTGTGATGTCGGCTTTCGTTCTATCGACTATTGTGCGCATCGCTGGATGCATCGTGTACATCGGCGCATCGGACATCAGGACCTTCTCGTTGTCCGCGTTGCGCCGGCGCAGGGTTAACCGAAAACAGAAGGAGGTGCTCTGACAATGAAACTCGTGATAGCCATAGTCAGAGACGACTACTCCGAAATCCTCCAGGATGAACTGGCGGATGCCGGTTTTCGCTATACGAAACTGGCTTCCACAGGCGGTTTCCTCAGAAAGGGCAACACTACGCTTCTGGTGGGGGTGGATGACGACCAAGTGAGACCGGCCATGGACATAATCCGCGCCACGTGCAAGACCAGACAGGAGCTGATCACGCCCCAGCCGGTGCAGATCTCCCACGGGCTCGCCGTTCCGCCGATTGAGGTCATGTCCGGAGGCGCCACCGTGTTCGTTGTCGACGTTACCCACTTTGAGCGGATCTAGCCTCGACCCCGCGGAAATACCCGATTTTCCCCACACGCCCGGCTCTGCAATCGTACATTCGCCAGCCAGGGCCGCGGTCTCGTATTTGCCATCGGCGCATTAGCCCGAATACTCGCACATCGCAGCGCTTTGATGGCGCCGCGGCGGGGACAAGGGTGGAACTGACGAGCCAACTTCTGGTAAACATCATGGCAAAACCTCGATGCACTTATCGGAGCTCTTCTTGTGTCTTGGGATTGTGAGAGTACGCACAATGTGCTAAGATGTGACCTGGAAAGACGGAACTCGGCGACATCGTAGGAAGGTCGTGAGCGCGGCGTGATTACGGTATCGGTGTGTGTGGGAAGCTCTTGCCACATCAAAGGCGCTCCTCAAGTCATCGAAAAATTCCAGCAACTGATTGCAGACTACGATCTATGGAGTCAGGTTGAACTCAAAGGAGTGTTCTGCATGGAACGGTGCACTGAGGGAGTTACCATTGCCATCGATGGGGAGGTCTTCTCGGCTGTGGACGCGGACGCGGCTGAAGAGCTGTTCCGGAAGGTCGTGCTTGTTCCGCTGGGCATCGGCGCCGGCGCGGGCGAGTGCGATGGATCTGCGCGCGTCTAGCTTGCCTGGCCCGCGCAGCTTTGCGGATGCAGAGAGAACTTGGGTTCTGACCGGGCCGGCGCCCGATACCCCATAAGCGGAGGGGGCGGCTGATTTGGGCGTCATAACGACGATCACTGCCAACTGCAAGGACTGTTACAAGTGCGTTAGGCACTGCCCTATGAAGGCCATACGAGTGGCTGAGGGCCATGCTGAGGTAATCGATGAGCTGTGTGTTGTGTGCGGCACGTGCGTGCGAGTGTGTCCTCAGGGCGCCAAGCAGGTTATGGATTCCGGCGGCGCGGTACGGCAGCTTCTGGCGTCGAGCGCGCGAGTGGTTTTGTCGGTCGCGCCCTCTTTTGTGGCGTCATTTGCCGGCGCATCGCCCGTATCATTCGCCGCGGCCGCTCGGCATCTGGGCTTCGCGGGCGTGTTCGAAACCGCGGAGGCGGCGCAATACGTGGCGGACAGGAGTCTTGAAACGGCGGCCGACTGCGCCGCGCCCGCCATCGCCACCAGCTGCCCGGTGGTGGTCAACCTGGTGGAGCGCTACTACCCTCACCTTCTGGCGCATCTGATCCCGGTAGCCTCCCCCATGGTGGCTCACGGACGGATGATCAAGGCGCATCTGGGTCCGGACACGAAGGTGGTCTTTGTGGGCCCTTGCATCGCTAAGAAGGACGAGGCCCGCAGGGAGGAGACTCTCGGCGCCATTGACGCTGCTCTGACCTTCCAGGAATTGGAGGCCCTGTTTTGCGAGGCCGGGATCGACCCGACTGGCGCGACCTCCGGCGGCGCGTACGCGCAGACTCCCGGACTTGAGCCGGGGTCGGCGCCGCAAGGGCCGGGGCGTGCGCGGCTTTTCCCGATAGAGGGCGGGATGATGGCCACTGCCGGGGTGTCCAGCGACATGATCGGCGGGCCTGATCTGTGTGTCACAGGAATGGAGAACATCATCGCCTTCCTCGACAGCATCCGGCATCAGGGCGGGGTGCGAATGGTGGAGATGATGGCATGCGCGGGCGGGTGCATCGAAGGCCCCGTCATCGTATCGGACATAGATGCCTGGACCAGGAAGCGCATGGTTACGGAGTATGCGCGGCAGACATCGGCCGGTTTCTCAGACGGCAGCCTGCCTCCTCCATCGCCTGCAATGCTTCAGGCGGCTTTT
Source organism: uncultured Clostridia bacterium (assembly GCA_964471415.1). Lineage (GTDB taxonomy): Bacteria > Bacillota > DTU025 > DTU025 > DTU025 > UBA5389. Next base: position 3,153 of record CAYYHF010000260.1, read on the forward strand.
GCCCGGCGTGAGGTGCATCTGGCGCAGCCGACTGAAGAGGACATCCGGGCCATTTTGGCCAGGACCGGAAAGCTGAGAGCATCGGATGAGCTCAACTGCGGCGCGTGTGGCTACAACTCCTGTCGCGACAAGGCCGTGGCGGTCTTTCGGGGACTTGCTGAGGTGGAGATGTGCATCCCCTACATGCGCGAGAGGGCGGAGTCCATGTCCAACTTGATCATCGGCGCCACGCCCAACGGCGTTGTAGCGGTCGACCGTCAGCTTGACATAGTCTCGGTCAACCCGGCGTTCGAGCGGATCTTCGGCGTGCATGGCGATGACTGCCTGGGCAAGCACATCAGCACAGTGATGGATCCCACTCCGTTCACGCGCGTTTTCGATACAAGAGAGACGGTTCGCACTGAGGCGGCGCATCTGGACGGATCATTGATGACCGCCCAGAGCTTGTTCTACGTTGCGGTTCGCGATGTCGTGGTAGCGATTGTGGACGACATAACCGCCGAACACAACAGGGAGCGAGCTATTCAAAAGGCGCGCGACGAGACGCTTGAGAAAGCCGGGCGAGTCATCGACAGGCAGATGCGCGTGGCCCAGGAGATCGCGGGACTGCTAGGTGAGACCACAGCTGAGACCAAACTCCTATTGACGCAACTCA
>CAYYHF010000261.1:0-3807 GCA_964471415.1 uncultured Clostridia bacterium
AGTTTCCTGGAAGGAATCAGATTCGCGGCATCTATTCTGACAATGTCCGTCATACGCCATAACCTTATCAGACACAGCACTGCGGAGACGCATACGGAGATGATCGTCGCCAGGGCCGCGCCCGAAACCCCCATATTCAGTCCTGCCACGAACCAGATGTCCAGGACGATGTTCAGACATGACGTAAGTAATAAGGTCAGCAATGGAAACACAGAATTGCCCAGCCCGCGAAGAATGCCGGATATTATGTTGTAAAACCCAACGCCCACGACTCCTGAAAGGATGATGGTCAGGTAGGATCGGGCCATGGCGAATGTCTCCACAGGCGTCTTGGTCAGCTTCAGTAGGGAACCCGCAAGCGGGATGCCCACCGCCATGACACCGAGTGAAGATAGGAAGACCAGGGTCAGCGCATTGCCGATCGAACGCGACAGCGATTCTTCGGCCTTTGCCCCGTAGTATTGCGCCACCATGATTCCTGCGCCTGTGGAAATCGCGATGAAGAGCACAAGGAGCAAGTTGATTATGGGAAGGGTCGTTCCAATAGCCGAAAGAGCTTCATCGCCCACGTAACGACCTACAATGATGGAATCCACCGTGCTGTACATCTGCTGTGCGAAATTGCCGATCAGCAACGGTACAGAAAACCGTAGTAAAGCGGACATTGGATCGCCCACAGTCATATCCTTGGCGCCGAAGAGTGCATTGATCTTGTTGAGCATATAGCAACCACCTTTTCTGCGATGATTATCCCACGGAAGCGCCGATAGTGCAATGTGCGATCGCGCGAAATGAGCATCTGAGAGCAGCTGCCCGACTCCCTTGGATACGCTAGGCTGGGGCGGACCAGGGCAAGGCTTCATAGAAGACCTCACCGCCAACCTGGGTCATCTCGCCAACACCAGGTTGGCGATAGCTTACGTCTCGATACTCATCTGTCTGCCCCAAGTGTGGAAAGCGGGCGTTGGAGAGCGCTGGTACAAAATCCTGCCCGATGTGGAAGTGGACGTCCACGTGGAAGCCACGTTGACCAGCCCAGGCCTGCTGCGGGAGGGTCTACGCTACTGACGGGTTCCAAAGCGGCGCCCGACAGAAGCAATAGCATAGAGCGACTCAGTCTCCGCGACATGTCGGAGCAATGAAGGTTGACTCATGATTCTACTCAGCCAGGTAAGCTCTTCTCACCCCATCGTTGCTGGAGATTTCCTGGCCGGTTCCTGACAGCGCGATCTCGCCTGTTTGGAGCACATGGGCATAGTCTGCGATTTCCAACGCCGTGTGCGCGTTCTGCTCGACCAATAGGATTGTGGCGCCTCGCGCGCGTATGTCCTCAATGATGTCAAAGACGTCCGATACGAGCTTGGGCGATAAGCCCATTGACGGTTCATCCAGGAGAAGCAACTGCGGCCCTGACACAAGCGCCCTGCCAATCGCCGTCATCTGTTGCTCACCGCCGCTCAGCGTGCCCGCCAGTTGGCTGCGTCTCTCACGTAATCTTGGGAAATGGGCGTATATCTCCTCTACCCTCTCGTGCACAAGACGCTTGTCCTTGATGGTATATCCCCCCAAGAGCAGGTTATCGTGCACAGACAGCTCGGGAAAGACCTGCCGTCCTTCCGGGATATGGGCGATGCCTCTTGCAACGATCTCATGAGGAGGGCGGTCGGTGATATCCTCGCCCTTGTAGACGATGGAACCGCCAGATATCTTTATCAGCCCCGAAATCGCCTTCAGCGTGGTTGTCTTCCCCGCTCCGTTGGCGCCGATGAGGGCCACTATCTTTCCTTCCGGTATCTCAAAACTCAGTCCTTTGATGACCTCAATGTTTCCGTATGAGCAATGAATCGACTTGACTTCAAGCATCGCCCTCGTCTCCTTCGTCGCCAAGCCTGTTCAGCATTCCGTCTTGCAGCACTTTCATTTCCCCATACATGGAAACCGCCTTTTCGTATGCGCTTTGATCGTAGAATACGCCCAAGCCCCTCTTGAGCTCCTTTGCCGTCTCTATGCAGAACCTGACCGCTTGGGCGATGTCGGCTTCGTGCGATGCTCCCGTGGCGCATCCTGCGACCGTTGCCTGTGTGGTAATGGCCACCCCCACAACAGGAGAAGACGTTACTGCGGAAGGCTGCATTATGCTATTTATGTGGGGCAGTCCATTGCCGTATGGGGTTATGTCGAATGTAGTGATCGGCAGCACCTCCGGGAGCTTGCCCGTTACCCTAGACAGGATATCCAGAAGATCCTCCGACACCGGCATGATGTAGCCGCATTTGACTGTCGCCGTGATTGCGATGCCCTTGTGGTTGAGTATTCGATTGCCCTTGGTCGTATCGATGGACAGGATTACGTCCATGTCTTCCGATACTTCGTGCTTGTTGAGCGTGTACATGTCCACCGGCGAGTCCATGAAGGGCACTGGGTTATGCGGTATCGTGGGCGCGTCCGGGCATATGTGAGTACTTACTATCACATCGCCGGGCAGAAGGTCGCCCTTCTTGGCCATCTGCGCAATCTTCATGGCAGTAGCCACAGCTGCGATTGCGCCATCGGCATCGGAGACCAAGCCTATCCTTTCCGGCCTTGCGCCAATGCCGCCGAGTCTCCCCACGATTCCAAGCGTTGGCGCGCTTCCTGCGCCCGTGCGGCCTTCAGCCCCTCTGATCTTCACTCTTATGAAGTCAGTGGAACCTTTGCCCGACTTGACGGTTCTTGCTTCTACATCCTCTAGACCCATCGCTCTCAATGCTTCGCTGACTACTTGCCCGTTTACGTTACCGTCTAGGAGCTCTGATGCTTCGATCACTTGCTTAAGCGCCATAGCCGCCCGTAGGCACACCCCTTTTCTCCTTCTTTCTTTGGTGTCTGCTCTGCCCCAAATAAGCTTCGACGACTTTCGGATCATGAGCTACATCCTTGGGAGGTCCTTCCGAAATCTTTGCGCCATGGTCCAGAACGGTCACCTTCTCGGCAACGTTCATCACCAGCTTCATGTTGTGTTCGATCAACAGAACCGTTATCCCGAGCTTGTCGCGTATCTCTCTGATCTTCTCCATCAAGCCCATCGTCTCGGCGGGATTCATGCCTGCAGCGGGTTCATCCAGCAAGACCAGTCTCGGCGATGTGCCCAGCGCTCTTGCAATCTCCAGAAGGCGTTGCTTTCCATATGGCAGATTCCTGGCCAGTGTCGGTTTCTCGTCAGCGATGCCCATGAACTCCATTAGTCGCTCTGCCTTCTCCAGCATTTCGGTCTGGCGTCTGCACCTTCTTGCGGCGCCCAATATGCTCTCGGCGACCGAGTATTTCAAACCACATTGCGTGCCCACAAGCACGTTATCCAGGGCCGTCATTTCCTTAAGCAGCAGCAGTGTCTGAAAGGTCCTTGCAACGCCCAGCCTAGCTACTTCATGGGGCAGAAGGTTCGTCAGGTCTTGCCCGTCCAGCCTTACACCTCCTGCGTCAGGCCTGTAAAGCGCCGTGATCACGTTGAAGCACGTAGTCTTCCCAGAGCCGTTGGGGCCGATGCAAGCATGGATCGAGCCCTCTTCTACTTCCATATCGAGTTCATCCAGGGCAGTGAGCCCGCCGAAGCGCTTGACAATTGAATCAACCTCAAGTAGAGCTTTCGCCACCTCACCTGTCCCCTTTCTTGATGAACTTCTCGAATGCTGAGGAGAGGAAACCGGATATGCCCTTGGGCATGAACACGATGATCAGTATGAGCATCAGACCGTATATTACCAGTTGGTAGTCGCTGAAGGACCTTATGTATTCCCTTGCGAAGGTGAGCGCTATCACCCCGACTAC
>CAYYHF010000262.1:0-3787 GCA_964471415.1 uncultured Clostridia bacterium
GCCTGTGGGAACCTACATCGGGAGGGATTAGGTTTGTACAAGGACGAAATGTCCAAGGCTGAGAACAAGATGAAGGACGTGGTCGAGTCGACAGTCCGCGAGTTCGCGGGCGTCAGAACCGGCAGAGCAAACCCGGCGCTGCTCGACAGAATCGTCGTGGACTACTACGATACTCCAACGCCGCTCAACCAGATAGCCAATGTATCGGCCCCGGAACCGCGCCTGCTGGTAGTGACTCCATGGGACAAGTCCGTCCTGGGCAAGATCGAGAAGGCTATACTCAAGTCGGATGTGGGGTTGGTTCCGACTAACGATGGCAACATCATCCGGATGGCGATTCCCCATCTCACAGAGGAACGCCGCCGGGATCTCGTCAAGGTAGTCAGGAGGATTGCCGAAGAGAAGCGCGTGGCGGTGCGGGCAGCGCGCCGCGATGCCATAGAGCAGTTCCGTACCATGGAGAAGGAGAAGACCATCACCGAGGATGATCTCAAGCGTGCGCAGGATGAGGTTCAGAAATTGACTGACAAGTACATATCCGAAGTGGATAAGATGCTCGCCGAAAAAGAGGTCGAGATAATGCAGGTGTAGATCTTTGAAGCGGCGAGAGCGTCACATCACCCCCTCGTCTGAGGGGGTTTATGCCATGCGCGCGGCAGTCTTCGCTTGACTGAACGCGCATGGCGTGCGGCGCGTGGAGGGAGGCAGTCTTGAGCGTGCCTTCGCATATAGCTATCATAATGGACGGCAACGGCAGATGGGCACAAGAACGAGGGAAACCCCGCCTACACGGGCATCGGGTCGGAGCTGAGGTCGCAAAGGCGATTGTCCTGGCCTCGCCGGACCTAGGCGTCAAGCATCTCACATTGTTCGCTTTCTCGACGGAGAATTGGAGGCGTCCGCCGGCGGAGGTGCAAGGGATATTCGGTCTGCTTCAGGAGTTCTTCTTGCGGGAGGCAGCGCTTCTGGCAGACTATGGGATTCAGGTGCGCGTCATGGGCGATAGGAGCGGTCTTCCCGCAGCTGTTAAGTCCATAGTCCAGCGCTCCGAGGAGCTGACAGGATCATGCCGGAAGATGACGGTGAACATCGCGCTCAACTACGGGGGCCGTTGGGACATTGTCCAGTCCGTGCAGTCGATAGCCAGGGATGTGCAGTCAGGGCGCCTCAAACCCGATGACATCACCGAAGAGATGGTGTCGTCGAGGTTGTCTACATCGGGCCAGCCCGATCCGGACCTTCTGATACGGACTGGAGGCGAGCGGCGGATCAGCAATTTCCTACTCTGGCAGTCCGCCTACTCGGAGATGTGCGTCACATCTGTTCTATGGCCTGATTTCACTGCCGAACACCTGAAGGAAGCAATACGAGACTACAGGTCGCGGCATAGACGCTTCGGCGCCTTAGGTCGGCCGGACGCGGGTGGTGAAGGCGGATGAGGGACAGGGTGTTGGTGGGCCTTGTGGGCGCGCCGATCGGCCTCGCCATGCTGTGGATAGGCGGCATTCCGTTTGTCCTGACAATGCTGCTGGTGGCAGGAGTGGGCGCCTATGAATACGCTCTCATGTGCCGCACGAAAACGTGGTCGCCCAATGCTGCCCTGATCATGATCGTCTCTTGCTTGTTCGTGGTGGATGCGGTGCGAAGCGGCGGGCGCTTCTCAGGTCTGATACTGGCCGTGGTGGTGCTGGGCTCGCTCCTTCTTGAGGTAGCCCAAGGCAAGCCTGTTAACTCAGTGTGTGGACCGGCCCTGGAGGTGTTCGGATCACTTTACTGCGGATGGACCTTGAGCCGGTTCTGCCTCATCAGATGTTCTCTGGGCGATGCAGGCCTGGGCCTTGCACTCCTTTTCGTGGTGTCGGTGTGGCTCAACGACATGGGCGCTTTCTTTACCGGGCGAGCCTTCGGGCGGCGCAAACTTGCGCCCGCGTTGTCTCCCAAGAAGACAGTCGAGGGCGCTATCGGCGGGTTTGCCTGGGCGGTGTTGGGAGCGCTGATCTTTAAGGCCTTGGGCGATGCAACCGGCGTCTGGTATACTCTGAGCTGGTGCCATTCGATAACCCTGGCGCTCGCCATTGCAGCCTGTGGTCAGTTGGGCGATCTTGCGGAGTCCGCCATGAAGCGCGATGCCGGAATCAAGGATACGGGCTGGATCTTCCCCGGGCACGGCGGAGTGCTCGATAGGTTTGATTCGTTTTTCTTCGCTTGTCCTGTTGCCTACTATTATCTAGTCTTACTCATACCCGGCTTGGGCGGGATGTGAGAGCGGAGGTGTCGGCATGAGCAACCATGCTAAAGCGGCTGTAGCCCTGGCAATCCTTGCTTGTGCCACCTACTTGACGATCAGATTCGTCCTGCCCCTGTTCACGCCGTTCGTTGTTGCGCTATTCATCGCCATCCTCATAGATCCCATAGTGAGTTTCCTGGAACGCAGGCTCCGAATGCCCCGCGCCATCGCAGTCCTCATGGTTCTGGTAGCTTTGGGAATGGTCATCGGCCTTTTGGTGGCTGTGGGCGTGAGCGAGATTTCGCACGAAATTGACCAGCTCTCACAGAACATCGGAGGGCTGTCCAAGACGTTCGCTAGAATGGTAGACAGCCTCACGGACAGCGCTGCCCGCTTCGTCGAAGAGCTGCCTCAGCCGGTATTGGACATAATAAGGGCAAATGAGGGCAGAGTGGTAGAGTTCATCGAGTCCGTTGTTGCCGGAATAGCGGGCTTGCTCAGGCGCTTGCCGCAGTTCACGCTGACTTTCGTGATCAGTGTGGTGGCCACGTTCTTCGTGTCGCGCGATTTTTACTCCACGTCTGTTCGCGTTGCCGGCGCTCTGCCCAAGTCATGGCACAAGCACTTCGGCAAGATCCGCGGGGAGATGCTGGCCGCGTTCATAGGCTTTCTGCGGGCGCGATTTGTTCTGCTCTCCATAACTGCGACCATGACGATTCTCGGGCTCTCAGTGATGCGGGTGAACTACGCCTGGCTGCTCGGCCTGGCCTGCGGTGCGCTGGACATACTACCGCTTGTGGGGCCATCGGCCCTGTTTCTGCCGTGGGCACTCTATCACGTACTTGCAGGGAACATCGGATTCGCCATAGGCCTTATAGCAGTGCTTGCTATTAGCTCCACCGTAAGGCAGGTCGCAGAGGCCAAAGTCATGGGCAAGAACCTCGATCTGCACCCTCTGGTAGCTCTGATCTCCGTGTACGTGGGAGTGCAGCTGTTTGGCGTGAATGGGTTCATTTTCGGGCCTCTGGCCGTGATATTCATGAAGGCGATGTTGCATTCGGTGATCCTGCCGATGTTTCCGCTGGACAAGGAGTAGGCGATGCGAGCAATCTGCATTCTGGGTTCCACTGGTTCTGTGGGCGCGCAGACAATCGATGTGGCCAGGTCTTTAGGGTTCCGAGTGAGTGGCCTTTCCACCTGGTCCAACCTTCGTCTCCTTGCCGATCAAGCACAGGAGTTCAAGCCGGACGCCTGTGCAGTGGGCGATGAGCAAGCGGCCGATGCAGCGCAGAGGTTGCTGCGCCGGATTTCGCCGACCCCACGATTGCTCGTGGGGACAGACGGCATCTGCGAGCTGGCCGCCATGGCCCAACACGAGATCGTGGTGAACGCGGTCGTAGGATTCGGAGGAGTCCGCCCAACGCTGGCGGCCATCGATGCGGGGCACGATGTAGCTCTGGCAAACAAGGAGACACTCGTAGCCGCGGGCAGCATCATCATGGAGCGCGCGCAACGCGCGGGCGTATCCATAAGGCCGGTGGACAGCGAGCACTCCGCCAT
>CAYYHF010000263.1:0-3758 GCA_964471415.1 uncultured Clostridia bacterium
GGGTTCTGAAAGGAGGCGCGCCGATTCATGGGCAGGTCGCTGAAGAAGGGACCATATGTTTACCCGGCCCTGGCTGAGAAGATAGGTGAGCTGAACCAGGCCGGTAAGAAAGAGATAATCAAGACGTGGTCAAGAGCGTCCATGGTTACCCCGGAGATGCTGGGGCACACAATAGCCGTGCATGATGGCCGCAGGCACATTCCGATCTACATTGTGGAAGACATGGTCGGCCACCGGCTCGGGGAGTTTGCTCCAACGCGGACATTCAGGGGGCACAGGCAGTCCGACAAGACCACGCGCATGAAGAAGAGTTAGGGGGTCAGGCACAGGTGGAAGCGAGAGCAGTTGCGCGGCACGTGCGCATGTCGCCGCGGAAAGTCCGCAGAGTCGTCGACATGGTGCGCGGCAAGAGCGTTGACGAGGCCCTGACCATTCTGAAATACGCGCCGCAGATAGCAGCGGAGCCTGTGAGCAAGGTGATAGCGTCTGCGGCGGCGAACGCCGAGAACAACCTGGATCTGGCGAGAGACGACCTCTATGTCGCTCAGGCCTACGTGGATGCGGGTCCTTCGCTCAAGAGGGTGCTGCCCAGGATGCGGGGGATGGCCGATAGGATCCTGAAGCGCACGAGCCACATCACGGTCGTCGTCAGAGAAAGGGAGGGTTAGAGCGTGGGGCAGAAAGTCAACCCTATTGGCTTGAGGCTTGGGATAAATAGGACGTGGGATTCCACGTGGTACGCTGACAAGAAGAAATACGCGGATTTTCTCCATGAGGACTTGAAGCTGAGGAAGTACATCAAGAACCGGCTGTACACAGCGGGCATATCGAGGATCCAGATCGAGCGGGCCGCCAACAGGATACGCGTGACGATCAACACAGCCAGGCCCGGTATGGTTATCGGGCGGGGCGGCGCGGAGGCCGAATCGCTGCGCAGGGACCTTGAGAAGATCACGGGCAAGCAGGTATCCGTGAACATCGTCGAGGTCAGGCATCCTGAAACAGACGCTCAGCTCATTGCTGAGAATATCGCCGCGCAGCTCGAACGGAGGATTTCCTTCAGGCGGGCCATGAAGCAGGCGATGATGCGGGCTGAGAGGCTCGGCGCTCAGGGTATCCGTATGAGAACCAGCGGTCGCCTGGGCGGCGCCGAAATCGCGCGCTCCGAAGGCTACAGCTCCGGGAAGCTTCCTCTTCACACGCTCAGGGCCGACATCGACTACGGCTTCGCCGAGGCCAAGACGACCTACGGGAAGCTGGGAGTGAAGGTCTGGGTCTACAAGGGCGATGTTCTCCCATCTAGGGCCGGCAGAGCTCGGCGGGGGGGAGGGGCTTAGCAAATGTTGATGCCTAAGAAGGTCAAATACCGCAAGCAGCAGAGGGGCCGCATGAAGGGCATCGCTACGCGCGGCGCCGAGCTGTCGATGGGCGAGTTCGGCTTGCAGGCGTTGGAACCGGGCTGGGTGACGTCACGGCAGATAGAGGCCGCGCGTATCGCGATGACGCGTTACACCAAACGCGGCGGAACTGTGTGGATAAAGATATTTCCCGACAAGCCGGTCACCAAGAAACCTGCTGAAACCCGCATGGGCAGCGGCAAGGGCGCGCCTGAGTACTGGGTGTCGGTGGTCAAGCCGGGCAGGGTGCTTTTCGAGATCGCAGGCGTCTCTGAAGATGTTGCGCTCGAGGCTATGAGGCTGGCCGGGCACAAACTGCCCATCAAGACCAAGTTCATCTCCAAGGAAGAAGCGGGTGGTGAAGCCGATGAAGGCTAAGGAGCTCAGGAAGATGTCGCCTGAGGACCTGGATCGGAAGCTGACGGGCCTCAAGGAGGAACTCTTCAACCTCAGGTTTCGGCTTGCGACCAATCAGCTGGAGAATCCGCACAAGATAACCGATGTCAAGCACGACATCGCCAGGGTCAAGACTGTTATCAGGGAGCGAGAAGTAGGCGCTGCAAGGCGATAGAGAGGAGGCCAGGCTATGGAGAGCGCGAGAACCCGGCGCAAGGAGCGGTTGGGCGTTGTCGTGAGCGATGCGATGCAGAAGACTCGCGTAGCTGCCCTCGAACGCGCCTTCAAGGACACCCGCTACGGGAAGACTGTAAGGCGCACGAGCAGAGTGAAGTTCCACGACGAGAACAACGAGAGCAGGGTGGGCGACAAGGTCCGGATCATGGAGACCAGGCCGATCTCTCGCGACAAGCGCTGGAGACTTGTTGAGATCGTGGAGAAGGCCAAGTAACTCGGGCCCGAGCGAAAGGGGGAACACTCTGTGATTCAGCCTCAGACCATGCTCAGTGTGGCTGACAATACAGGCGCTAAGAAGATAATGTGCTTTCGCGTTCCGGGCGGCAGCGGGAAGCGCTACGCCAGCGTGGGCGAGACCATAATCGCTACAGTCAAAGAGGCTACGCCCGGAGGCGTTGTCAAGAAGGGCGAAATCGTCAGAGCTGTCGTCGTGCGGACCACGAAGGAGCTAAGGCGACCGGACGGCTCGTATATCAGGTTTGACGAGAACGCCGCGGTCATAATCGATGCGCAGAACAACCCGCGCGGAACCCGAATCTTCGGGCCTGTGGCGCGCGAGCTGCGTGACCGCGGTTTCATGAAGATCATTTCGCTTGCGCCGGAGGTCCTCTAGGCCTCGGGTCGATCCCGGCGAGTAGGGGGTGCGATCAAGGTGACGATAGCAGTAAAGAAGGTCAAGAAGGGCGATACCGTCATGGTTCTCACCGGAAAGGACGCGGGCCGGCGCGGAAAGGTACTGCGAGTCCTGCCCAGCGAGCAGAAGGTTCTGGTAGAGAGCTTGAATATGGTTAAGCGGCACACCAGGCCCACGAACACCAATCCGCAGGGCGGCATTGTCGATATGCCGGCTCCCATGCCGATGGGCAAGGTGATGGTGGTGTGCAGCAAGTGCAGCAAACCCACAAGAGTTGGGATGAAGGCCAAAGAGTCCGGCGGATACACGCGAGTGTGCAAGAAGTGCGGCGCCGGGCTGGATAAGTAGGGCACGTTAGGGGGTCAGGTTTATGGCTAAGACTCCGCGGCTCAAGGAGAAGTACCAGAACGAAGTTGTGCCTGCTCTAGAGCAGAAGTTCGGATACAAGAACATTAACGAGGTCCCGAGGGTTCACAAAGTCGTTGTGAGCATGGGAGTGTCCGATGCGGTTCAGGACCCCAAGACGCTCGACTCCGCAGCCGGCGATATGGCCTTGATTTGCGGGCAGAAGCCGATGATTACGCGCGCCAAGAAGTCTATCGCAGCTTTCAAGCTGCGGGCAGGGGTTCCCATCGGCTGCAAGGCGACCCTTCGCGGGGCGAGGATGTACTACTTCCTGGATAAGCTGTTCAATACGGCTCTTCCGAGGATTCGGGACTTCCGAGGAGTATCGGGCGACTCGTTCGATGGGCGGGGCAACTACACGCTCGGCCTCAAGGAGCAGCTGGTCTTTGCGGAGATTGAATACGACAAGATCGACAAGATCCGGGGCATGGACATCACCATAGTCACGTCTGCGCGGACGGATGAGGAAGGCCTGGAGCTCCTCAGGCTTATGGGTCTTCCTGTGAGAACTGAGTAAGGAGGGGAAGACATGGCGCGTAAGGGGCTTGTTGAATCGTGGAAACGAGGGCCCAAGTATAGGGTCAGGGAATACAACCGGTGTTCCATATGCGGAAGACCGCGTGCATATATGCGCAAGTTCAAGATGTGCAGGATCTGCTTCCGAACCCTCGCCTCAAGGGGAGAGATCC
>CAYYHF010000264.1:0-3745 GCA_964471415.1 uncultured Clostridia bacterium
CTTTGGGGGTGCGTTAGAGCCGCGGCGCCCGCGCCTAAGATCACTACTAGCGAGATAGCTGCAACGAAGCGGTTCTTGATCGAAGCGTGCATGTCGATGCCTCCCCTTTTTGATTTCCGCGATCCCAATGTATTACGGTTAGTAATATCGTTCATACTAAGACTAACATTGCTATAGGGATTTCGCAACCGCTGCAGAATTGACAGTATGCGGGCAAGCTAGCTTGACAAGCAGAGCGTTATTGCCTAGATTGGGCGCACCGAGTAGATACGGAGGCGACACAAAGTGATCACACAGGTGGAGGCCGGGATTCTAGGGTTGTTGCTTGGTCAGTGCAAGACTGGATACGAGCTAATGCAGGACTTTAGGGGTAGTATCTTCTACTGGTCTGGAAGCCAAAGCACTGTGTACGCAGCGCTGCAGCGTCTGGAAAATGATGGCCTGATTGCGGGCCGGTCTCGTGGAGCACGGTCAACCGAGTATGCTATTACTGAAGATGGCAAGCAAGCCTTGACCGAATTCGCGTTTGAGCCTCTGTCAGGGGAGAAGCTTCTTAGCCAGCCCGATCGGTACCGAATGAAGCTCCGAACTGCTTCATCGTTGGATGCAGAACAGCGCCTGGAATGTTACAAGGCCCAGAGAGCCCAGGTTGTTCGCGCGATCGGCCTCATACAGCTGAACATGCCAAGCGATCCCAAGGCATTCTCCGGCCGGCTAGGGTCGTTATGTATGCGGCAGCTCCAGGAGGACATCAGCTTCCTCGATGCGGTCATCGCGGAAGCGGAATCAGATATAGCACCAGAATAGGCCGATCGCAGACGTAATCCAACGTCAGATCCATGATTGTGAATATGGGTGCTATTGCTTGAGACTGCTCTGTGCGGTATGATTGTATTAGGGCACGTAGTACGGTCCGTAATATCAACAGGAGGTCGATCCGCATGTTTGCAGGAACCAGAGCATCGTCCAGGCTAAGGCTGACAGCTGTGATTACATGTCTGATTATCGCGGTTTGCACCATATGCGTTGGCGCACAGGAACCGATAGTCAGGCCGCACCAGGTCACGAAATGGGACAAGACCACTGATGTCTGCATCGTTGGATTTGGGCTCGCCGGAGCAAGTGCCGCAATTGAGGCGATGAAAGTTGATCCTGGCGCGTCAGTCCTTATTCTCGAGAAAATGGACAAGAAGTTCTCGGGCGGAAACACAAGAGCGTCTGGCCAGACAATCTTGATACCTGACCCGAAAGATGTGGACAAGTTCACAGCGTACATCAAGGCATGTAATGAACCCAATCCGCTTCCATATGAGTACCTCGACTGGATGATCAACCAGTGGACGACTGAACTCCTTCCATTCCTTGAGGAAGTAGCAACTTCAGCCGACTATGAGGTGGGCTATGTTGGCGGAGGACCTCTTCGCTGGCAGAAAGTCACTGAGTTTGATGATCTCCCGGGTTCAGATTTCAACGCATGCTCAGCCTCACTTCGCGCGAAAGGCAGTCTGGGCTTTGAGGTAGGAGGAGTCATGAATGGCTTTGAGAAAGCCGTATGGAAGCTTCCTGTGGAGATAATGTATGAGACTCCTGCCGTAGCACTCGTTCAGGATCCTCTGACCACGGCGATTGTGGGGGTGATCGCCAAGAAGGCCAATGGCGAGACGATTGCGGTGAAAGCCAACAAAGGCGTCATTCTCGCTTGTGGCGGGCATTCGAACAACATGTACATTAACCAGAATTTCTGGGGCGCCGATTCCATGTACACCTGCGGCACTCCTGCCAACACCGGCGATGCGTTCCCGATGCTGATGGCGGCAGGCGCCAAGATGTGGCACCTGCGCAACCAGACCCAGTCAGGCGGAAACTGGCTTGGCATCAAAGTTCCGGATTTCGAAGCTACATTCATCCGCGAGTTCAGCATGAAGGGCAAGTCTTGGATCGAAATAGCTGCCGACAGCAGACGGTTCTATGATGAAAGCAGATCATACCATAGGCAGCACGAGAAGTACAAGGATTATGGAGTATACGTTGACCTGCGCCATTGGCAGTTGCAGCCGACTCATCTGGTTTTCGATGAGGCGACCAGGAAGGCCGGTCCTATTGTGACGGGCTGGCTGTCATGGCCGATAACTACATACGGGTACAAGTGGTCAAAGGATAACTCAGTAGAGTTGCAGAAGGGCTGGATAATCACGGCAGATACCATCGAGGAACTGGCCACGAAGATTAACCGGGATCCCAAGGCGCTCAAAGCGACGATTGATAAGTGGAATAGCATGTGCGTAGCCGGAGAAGATCCGGAATATGGACGTGATCCCAAGACCATGTCCGCGATAGTAGAGGCTCCGTTCTATGCAGTAGAGATCGTTCCAACGTTGGTGGCCACTACTGGCGGAGCTGAACGAAACACCAACTCCCAGGTGCTATCGTGGAGCGGCGAACCGATTCCCCGTCTCTATGAGGCAGGAGAACTCGGTGCCTATATATCCAACCTGTACCAGAACGGAACCTTCTTGGCTGACGCGATATTCTCGGGAAGAGCTGCAGCAAGGCACGCGTTGACCCTTGAGCCCTTGCAGTAGTCAGTATCGAGAGATCTGCGAGCAGGAGACGGAGGTCCTGACAATGCATGTGGCGGGACCTCCGCCGCAACAGGGTCGGGTGGATCACAGGATGAAAAGAGTCCCCAATTCCAGATTGACTAGGCTGGCGCCGATAGTGTTCCTAGTGATTCTCGGGCTCGCCAGCATGATGGTTGGTCAGCAGTGGATGGAGAGAGCTCCGCAGGGAAGGTACGCTCGGATAGCGACTATGGACGGGAACAACGGTCAGGTTGTTCAGAATGTGCCTCTCGATGTGGATGTCGATAGGACTATTGCTGTTCGAGGACCGCTCGGAGTGACACGCATAGAAGTCCGTGGAGACTCAGCGAGGGTAGTATCATCGCCGTGCCCCGACAAGATATGTGTGCGCATGGGTTGGCTCTCCCGCGCAGGCGAGTATGCTGCCTGCATTCCTAATGGGGTGATAGTGACCATAGAGACGTCTGATGAGTAGCGCTTTGGCGTGCGACAACACGGCTGGCGGCCGGGGGATGCCTCGCACACATTTCGCACACAGACACGAACGCGGCTGGGAATCGACCCCAGCCGCGTTTATCAGAATACCTGCTAGATAGTTATGTCAAATGGCGCGCCCGGCAGGATTCGAACCTGCGGCCTGCGGATTCGTAGTCCGTCACTCTATCCACTGAGCTACGGGCGCGTTTGCGTTGAAGGGGCGCGTTGTGACGCCGACCTTGCTTTGACATTATAGCACGTTCGTTCTGAGTGCGTCAACGAACCAAAACGAGCCAAAACGAGCGATTGGATGTCGTCTGCAATCCGTTCTCCCACACTGCCCCAGCTAATCGTGGGTTAGTCAGCCGGGGCCGACCCTTGGAAGCAGATCTGTTATGGGTCGACGCAGCGCCTCCATTGCTACTAGGATCTGCCTCGCCAGCTCCTCGGGCGTTACGTCCCTTGCAGGCGCGTCCTTCAGGTTCTTGTGTAAGGCGGCCACACGTATTCTTTCGGCGGCAATCCCAGCCTGCAGTCGCGCGAATGGACACTTCGTCGTCTGCTTTCGGGCTACGGTCGTCAACGCCGTGTTGCAGCCTGCGCCCTGTAGCTGGGGCTGATGGATGGGATAACCTGGCAGCGCATCGCGGTCGGAGACAGGGGCCGGGGGCCTGTACTCTACGACC
>CAYYHF010000265.1:0-3736 GCA_964471415.1 uncultured Clostridia bacterium
TGGAACCCGTGGCGTTCAATCAAGTGATCAGGGCGCACCGTCAGCGCTCCGAGGTGCTGACCGTAACCAACATCGGCGATGGGCCGATGTTGTTCACTGCGACAGCACATACCGCCGGCGCCTACACTGGCGGTTCAGCGGATGCGGGCTCGGACCCTGCCCCGACTCCTCCTGCCTGGATGTCGGTTGAGCCTGCGCAAGGAGAGCTCGCTGCAGGCGAGGAGATGAACCTCAATGTCAAGTTCGATCTTGCAACGGTGGCATCGGGCATCCTGAACGGCGCAGTTGTGCTTGACACCAATGACGTCCTGGAACCGCAGGTCGCCGTTCCTGTCCGCGTCGAGGTGATTCCGAACAGCCCGCCGCAGATAACAGCATGCAGCGTGAACCCGATCTCCGGTTCGCCGGGATCATCATTCCAGTTCGTCGCGGCCGCGCACGACCCGGAAGGTTCGATAGTCGAGAAAGAATGGAACTTCGGCGATGGAACCCCTGTGGTCCAGGAGTTCGTCATCAATCACGTGTACGCCGAGCCGGGAGTATACACCGCAACGTTCCGAGCAGTAGATGACGATGGCTATGTAGCGACAAAGAGCGTAGAGGTGAATGTGGGAGATCCTGCCTCCGCAAGCTGGTCTCCAACTCAGCTCAGGTTGTATGTGAGCAGTCAGGAGGTATCCGATACTATTACTCTGTCCAACGCCGGACCGGGAGAGCTAGTGTTCGGCGCAGGGGTGTACCCGTACACGGTAGCGCTTCCCGAGAGAGCTTTTGCAGCAGAGGATATCAGCGATCCTGACGCCAAGACTGCTTGCGGCATGTACATGCCCAATGCCGACTGCGCGCGTTCAGCGTGGCTGCCCGAAGAGGTGGGCTCAGTCGCCATGAGCTGGCCGTGCCCGCCGCCTATAGACAACGGCTGGGGCGTAGGAGTACTCCAGAACACGCAGCACGTGGTCGTAGGCGACTCCATACTGGTTGCCGACTTCGTTATCACTCCTGAAGGCCTGCCGACAGAGATGAGCTGGTCGGCGGACTTCGGCGGAGCATGGGCGGCCGACATGGCCTTTGACGGCCGGTACATCTGGCAAGTGAGCGTTGGCGGCGACAATGGTATCTACAAAGTCGATCCCGAGACAGGCGCGGTAGTAGGGTCGATATTCCATCCCGAGTGGGCTATGGGCTCACAGCGCGGTTTGGCCTATGACCCCAACGACGACACGTTCTACATCGGAGGATGGAACGAAGGCATAATCTACAAGATCAAGGGCGAGAGCTGGGATGAACCGGGCGAGGTCGTTGAGCAATGGTCGATGCCGGTACCCATCGCGGGACTGGCATACCATCCTGTGGCGAACATCCTGGTGGTGACTACGGATGCTGTGCCCGACATGGTCTATTTCGTCGATCCGGTGAGTCACGCCCTGCTCGCGCAGTTCCCGCACCCCTACAACGGCTTCCATTCCGGCGCGGGCTGTGAATTCGCCGCCGATGGCAGGCTATGGGTCATGTCCAAAGAGGACAATTCAATGTATCTTGTCAACACCGGCTTAGGCCCTGCTGATGCCAGTTGGCTCAGCTGGACGCCTGATGCGGGTCGCGTACCTGCGGGCGAGTCCGCGGCGATTACAGTCACGGTCGACCCCGAGAGGCTCTATCCAGGTACGTACTCGGCCAACGTAGTCCTCACAGCGAACGATCCTGCAAACCCACTGATTGTGGTTCCTGTAACTGCTGAGGTAGCAAGGGGACCGGCGATAATCGAAGCCAGCGCGGAACCGGCGTTGGGCGAGCCGCCGCTGGCGGTGTCGTTCAGCGCCGCATTCATTGCGCCTGAGGTCCCTATCGCCGACTTCGGCTGGGATTTCGGAGACGGGACTTCCTCCAGCGAGGCTGACGTTGTCCATGTCTACACAATGCCCGGAGACTACACCGCCGTGTTCTCAGTCGTAGACGAGCTGGGCGCCACGGCTGAGGCCACGCTGAACGTAATGGTCAAGTGGCTGCCTCACGCGACCGTGGATCCGGCCCGGATCGAGGCTACTGTGCCTGCGAACGGAGTCTACACTCACACCATAACCGTGGGCAACGCGGAAGGTAACGCGCCCCTCTCGTTCGACGTCAGGGCCAGGGCTGGACAGGCGCCTGTGGCTGCGCCGCTGTCGAGGACTGGAACTGCGATTGACCCGAACGCGCCAACGACCGAGGGCCTCTACCTGCCACTGGATCCGGCCACGGTAGAGAAGATATCCAATCGAGTCGCGCCGGACGGCGTGGGAAGCGTCATCGCCTCTTGGCGAATCCCCATGGAGATCCGGCAGGGCTGGGGGCTCGGGTTCGATACGGCCAATCTGTGGATCTCGGATCCGCAGTCGAGCAAGAACTACGTTGTTACCCCAGAAGGCAGGCTAACAGGCACGGTGTTTGATACCCCGTGGGCGGGGGCATGGGCTGCCGACATGGCCTACGATCCTAATCGCGGTCTGATGTGGCAGGTCAACGTGGGAGGAGATAACGGAATCTACGGCCTCAACCCGGCAACGGGCGAGGTCGTGATGAAGATAACCTCCGGCGGCGACTGGACTCTGATAGGCCAACGAGGGCTGGGTTATGACGCCGGCACCGATACCTTCTACATTGTCGGATGGACCGTGAACACCAGATTCCACATCAGGGGGGCGAGTTGGAGCACCCCTGGAGCGGTGCTGTCGGCTCACCCGTTCCCTGTGGGCATCGCGGGGCTGGAGTATCACCCCGATGGCATACTGTGGGTATCCACGAACTCTTTCCCCGACATGATCTACGCCATTGACGTAGAGTCCTTCACTGTGGTGCATCAGTTCTTCCACCCGTATAAGGGGAACTACTCCGGTGCGGGGTTGGCGCTCAACAGCGATGGCAATCTGTGGGTCTCCTCGATGGAGAACCGGACTGTCTACCTGATCGACACTGAGATGCCGGTTGCTCCCGCGATAGTCATCGATCCGGTCAGCGGCATGATACCTCAGGGTGAAACCGCTGACGTTGAGGTAACAATCGACATAGCCCAGATCGGCCAACCGGGGCAGGACATCCGCAAGCATCTGGCGATCACGACTAACGACCCATTCGATCGTGAGATCCTTGTGGATCTCGCAATCCACATTGAAGCTGCGCCGACGATAGTCAGAGCAACCGCAACGCCCACGATCGGGGAACCTCCGCTCACCGTGGCATTCGCCGCCGTTGTCCAGCAAGGAGCTAGTCCGATAGCGGATGTGTGGTGGGACTTTGGCGATGGCAGCGATCCGGTTCACGAGGCGGACACTGTGCATGTCTACTCTGAGCTTGGGGAGTATGAAGCAGAATTCCACGCAGTGGATGAAAACGGGGTAGAGACAGTTGAGAAGGTAGCCGTCACAGTAAAGTGGCTGCCGCAACTGGTGGTTGATCCCGAGGAATTCAGCATTGTCATACCGGCCGACACAGAGACGCAGACTACCATGACCATATCCAATCCGGGTGCAGCACCCATGGACTTCCAGGTAGAGGCATTGCCTGTGTTTGCTCACGGCTCAGAGTTGGAATCGAGCGAGACCTCCGAGCCTTCGAGGTTCATGGGCAACCAAGCTCATGATTCAGATCAGTTCGGATATGTCTGGGTAGACAGCAACGAGCAAGGCGGACCCGAATTCCACTGGATAGAGATAAGCGAACTCGGAACACGCGTGCAATTGCGCAACGACGATGGCGTCAT
>CAYYHF010000266.1:0-3699 GCA_964471415.1 uncultured Clostridia bacterium
CTATGCCTGTGACGCGCTTGTCGTTCATGCCGCTGACGCGCGAGTGTATGACTATATCATGCGTGCCTTCTGGGACCTTCATCTCCCACACGCCCTTGGCTACTTCGTCCATCCAGTTCCAGTCGTCCCCGCCGTTCGGGTGCAGGCCCACTCCGGCTTGGGTGAAGGGCTTTCCATCGGAGATGAGCTTGATTCGGAGGAGTCCTGTTCCACCCAGGGTGATGGTCTTCTCGACGGTGCTTCCGCCGGGGACCTCTATGCCTGTGATGCGCTTGTCGTTCATGCCGCTGACGCGCGAGTGTATGACTATGTCGTGCGTGCCCTCTGGGACCCTCATTTCCCACACGCCCCTGGTTGCTTCGTCCATCCAGTTCCAGTCGTCCCCGCCGTGGAAATACACGGCCACGCCGGCTTCGGTGAAGGGCCTTCCATCGGAAACGAGCTTGACGCGCAACAGACCGGCCGGGTCGAAGTTCATCTTGACCTGGACCGTTTCGCCGGCCCGCACCTGAACAGCAGGGACTTCCCGGCGCTGGGCGAATGGTTCGGATATCTCGCCGACGATGCTGTATTTGCCCTCGGGCACGACTATCTCGACTCTATCCGACTGCACCTCAGTGTTGCCGACCGAGGCGCCGGCGAGATACGCCCACGCCCTAAGTCTGTCGGGCCTCATGGGCTTGCCTTCGATAGTTGGGACTATCGCGATGCGGCCGGGCAGCTTCACCTCTATGGTCAGATCCGTGATCTCGCCGGGCTTGACATATGCTTCGTAGGCATCGCTTTCAGTATCCCGGTAGACCGCGCCAACGGCATACACGCCGGGCGTCACGAGCGCCTGGCGCATGCCGCCCGCAAGCGGCAACTCGATCTTGCCATCGCGTCCCGCCGCCGTCACTCTCGAGTCGGCGGTCACATCGCGCCCGCCTGCCACGACACGCGTTCGGAGCATGCCGAGAAGGTCGTCCAGGGTCACGGTGATGCTGGTCGTTCGGCCGCCCGCCAGCTGCACGCCGCGAACCGCTTTGTCGACTGCCACAACATCTCGGTACATCACATTGAGATCGTATACCCCCGGGGTCGAAGTCCAACGGAACACGCGTCCATCCGCTGTGTTGCGTATCACCTGTGCCGCCTGCCCCGGCGCGAACACGCTCAGCTGGCACAGGTTCGACACGACCGTTCCCCTGTATGTGACAGTCACCTCAAGCGTTGCCGGCAATTCGCCTAGGTCTACGTCGATATAGGTGTCCTGGCCGGCCCGAATCGCGGCCGTTGCCGTTGTCGTGAGCTCGGGATATTGCCTGTGTGTGACCACGAGTGTGTATTCGCCCGCCTGCAATCTAGTGGTAGGTGGAATTCCAAACCAGCTAGCGGCGATGGGAGCGCCCGCCTGGAGCACGCGAATGTCGATCCGGTCGCTCACGTCCTGACCGGACGCGCGGGCCATCACGCGGACTGTGCCGTCCAGCGGACCGAAGTCCAGCCTCACGATGCTGGTCTGGCCAGGCTTGGCCGCGATCGCTGCGGCCTGGGCCGTCAGAACCTGCGAGCCCACGAGGAGACGACCGCGCACTATGTACTGGCCCTCGTCCACCTGCGCTCGCACGACCGGCGGGTCCTGCGCGGTACGGGTCGACTGCACGATCTCGCCAGTGGACTTCACAATGTCGACTTGCGCTTGCCCTGTCACATTCACCGCGCCCGCCCAGGCCTGAACTTCTATCTGAGCGGGAGCCACGGCGCGGGCCATGATCGTTGCGAGAGCTTGCCTGAGCGATGCCGTGTCCGAGGCCGAATAGTAGTCGCCGATGCACCGCACTTTGGCGGCTTCTTTCTCGCCCAGAGCGAATCCCACCACGTATGGTTTCATGACGAATCCATCGGCCTGCAACCGGGCGGACACTGCGCACGGATCGCCGCCGCAGCTCTCCTCGCCATCGGTGATCAGGACGATTATGTTACGGGCGGTCTTGTCGGGGAAGTCCCGAGCCGCCTGCTCCAAAGAGAGGGCGATGGGCGTCATGCCCCTGGCCTTCATCGACTTGACCTGGTCAATCATATTCTGCCGGGCCTTCGCCACCGGGGCGAACGGCTGAACCAGCACCGTGTCCTCGCACGGCGTCAGGTTCGGCCGCAGCTCGGCCCCGTAGATCCTGAGCGCCACCATGAGATTCGGATCTTCCGGAAGGTCGCGGATGAGCTGCTCCATGACGGCCTTGGCTACGTCCATTCTGGTCTTCCAGCCTTCCACTCGGTTAGTCATGCTGACCGAGGAGTCCAGGATCAGCTCGATGTAGGTTTTCTCGCCTGCCGTTGGAGCTTGCGCGCCTGCATAGAATGTGACAACGGCCGCCAGTATGCATGCGGCCAGCGCAAGTAGCGCGGCGTGACGCGTGCGTCTCAAAGTAGTATCCCTCCTTAGAAATCGGCTGTTTTGCGCCTGTCGTCGATGTTACGCTCGACATGAGATGCATCGTGACTATTTGACAATCGCGCCAAGATTCCTTCGTCTTGTCGCGCGACCGAGAAAAACAAACGACCCGGCGCGCTCGCAACGGCCTCCCCAGATGAGCCGTCAGCGGCAGCCGCGCGGGTCGCAAGCCGCAGAACCGTGTTTTGTCGCAACTAGTGGTAGTATCTTGTCCACGCGGACCTGACGATCCAGTCGACCAAGTTATCGAAGTCCATTCCGGCCGCCTTTGCCTGCAGAGGCAACAGACTCGCCTTCGACATGCCTGGGAGCGGGTTGATCTCCAGGAAGTTGGGGCGCCCCTCAGAGTCAAGCCTGAAATCCACTCGTGCCACATCGCGGCATTCGATGGTCTCAAACACCTTCACTGCCATGTCGGATATCTCCGCAGCCAGTTCGGGCGGGATGGGCGCCGGCACGCGGAACCGTTCCAGATTGCCGCTCTTGGTCTCATAAGAGTAGACGAACTCCTGGTCGGCGCTGTCGCGATTGCCTGGGACTACTTCCATGACAGGCAAGACATGCGGTCGTCCGTTTCCGATGATTCCGACAGTGAACTCCCGCCCTGGCAGGAATTCCTCCACCAGCGCCGGCTGGTCGTAGGTCGCCAGTATCCATCTCACCTTCTCTGCGAGTTCGCTCCGGTTGTTGACTCTTGAGGAGTTGCGAATTCCCTTGCTCGAGCCTTCGAAGTTGGGCTTTACAAACACCGGAAACTCGAAATCCACCCGGAAAGCATCCTGAGCTGAGCTGACTTTCTGCCAGCGTGGAGTCCTGACGCCGGCCGACGACACGACTCTCTTGGCCATGGCCTTGTCGAGGGCTATGCCCAGGGATAGAGCATCGGATCCTGTGAATGGGATGTGGAGAAGCTCCAAGAGGGCAGGTATGAGGGATTCCCGGTTTCGTCCGAACCACCCCTCGGCGATGTTGAACACCAGATCGGGTCGGACCTCATCCAGTCGGCCTAGCATGTCGGGGTTGTGAGGGAACAACGTGACCTTCTGTGCCAGACGCGCCAGCGAGGATGCCAGTATATCGACGGTCTCTTCCTCCTCGCACTCTGCCGCCAGGTCTGGAGGGTGCCCATCATCCCCGTCTTGGGTGGGGAAGTCCTTCTTCAAATTGAAAGTAATCCCTACGGAGCTAATCATCTTCGCATACAGCTCCCTGTGCGATTTTCGGGTTTGGCGCCCGATTTAAGCTGATAATAGCTCCATACGGCT
>CAYYHF010000267.1:0-3681 GCA_964471415.1 uncultured Clostridia bacterium
TGGCAACGGTCGATGAAGCAGGAATCCCGCGACTTCAGTCGTGGGAGGTTCAAGAAGCCACAAGACATGCGCCTCCGACCAGTCAGTTATTCATATCGAAGTGCCTGTACAGGATCCATTCGCGATGCCTGCAATGCAGGGTAGGTGCCGAATATGAGGCCCACCGCTGTGGAGAAGCAGACCGCGGCAACGACCGAATTGAGCTCGACCGACACAGGCCAGCCCGCGATTCGCGCTATTCCGGCTCCGCCCAGCCATCCTAGGAGCATGCCGCAAGTTCCGCCCAACAGGCTCAGGACCAATGCCTCCGACAGGAACTGCAACAGGATATCGCGGTTACGGGCGCCCAGGGATTTCCTTACACCTATCTCGCGGGTACGCTCCGCGACCGAGGTGAGCAGAGTATTCATGATGCCGATCCCGCCCACCACCAAGCTTATGCCAGCGATGGTGCCCAGAAGCAGGGTCATCGTGGCCGTCACTTGTTTGACCGCATCGACCAGGCCTTGCTGGGAGGCCACGTTGAATGCATCGGGCGATCCTGAGGCCGAGGCCAGGAAGCGTTCTATCTGAGCCACCGCCGCTGACGCCGTCTGGGGAGACCTGGCCTCGCAGAAATAGGTGTTCACGAGCTTGATGGGCGACATTCTGTGTACGAGGGTGGTTACCGGAACGAAGGCCTGTGTATCTGCGCTGAACCAGAGCATCGCGGATTTGGACGCAGTTACGCCCACTACGGTGAAAGTCGCGCGGCGGCCGGACGATACTGCCGCCACCTGTCGCCCAATAGGGTCTTCCGAGCCAAACAGAGCAGAGGCTACCTGTGAACCAAGCACAATGGAATGAGTGGCAGCGTCCACGTCTGCCTGAACGAGGTTTCGACCCAGTGCAATCCGAGTATTGGTTATCCGAGTGTACGCGGGCGTGATGCCGGTAATCGTTGCAGATGTGCCGGAATTGCCTGCAAGAAGACGCGCCTCGGTTTGCGCCACCGGGGAGACAGCTGTCACCTCAGGCGCCGCGGCTTGTATCTGCTCAGCCAGGGATATCGTCAACAGATGCTCATACCTGCGCCCGCGCGCTGCCGCTTTCAAGTTGGGAGTGACCATGATCATGTTGGAGCCGAGCGCCGATATGTCGGATGTGATCTGCTTTTGGGCGCTGGAACCTGCGGAAATCATGGTTATCACCGATGCTACGCCTATCACTATCCCCAGAACTGAGAGCGCCGTTCGCAATTTGTTCGCCCACAGGTTACGCAGGGCCAATCCCGCTATCTCAAGCACGCCCATTCGATTGCGCCCCTTCCTCGGCCGCTTCATCCGCGCGCAAGCACTCCAGGCGTTCTACCGCTCCATCGCGCAAGTGCAGTATCCGGTGCGCGCGCTTGGCCACACTGCGATCATGTGAAACCAGGACTATGGTGCAGCCTTCGGCATTGAGCCTATCCAGAATGGCCAGTATCTCGCAGCCGGTTTTCGTGTCGAGGTTGCCCGTGGGTTCGTCTGCCAATATGAGCGATGGGTTGTTCACCAGGGCCCTTGCGATGGCGGCCCGTTGCTTCTGCCCGCCGGATATCTCCGCAGGGCGGTGGTGCATCCGATCAGCCAGGCCTACCCGGGCGAGCGCTTCCTCAGCAATCCGCCGCCGATTTCTGCTGCCTACGCCGGCATAGATCAGAGGTATCTCCACATTGCCCAGCACGGTTTCGCGCGGCAGCAAGTTGAACTGCTGAAACACAAAGCCTATCCGCTGGTTGCGGATATAGGCCAGCTCAGCATCGTCAAGCTGCGATACGTCCTGCCCGTGGAGGTAGTATCGCCCAGAGCTGGGACGGTCGAGGCAGCCGATTATGTGCATCAGAGTGGACTTGCCTGAACCCGAGGGCCCCATTATGCAGACGTATTCGCCATCGGATATGTCGAACGACACTCCGTCCAGCGCGCGCACTTCCACTGGCCCCATGGTGTATACCTTGGTGATGTTCTCGAGATTGACCACTGTCATGCTCCTCCGCTACTCGCCATCGGCGTGCCTGACCCGCAGCATCATGTCGCGTTCCTGCCCGGTGAGGCGGTTCAGTTTTGCCTGGGCGGACACAGCGTCCTCCACGATCTCGTCGCCCGGAGATATGCCCGACAAGACGTGGGTGTACTCGCCATCGGATAGCCCCAGTTGGATAGCAACCAGCTTCGGCTCGCCATCGACCATTCGGATTGCCGATGGTTGCCCGTCCATCTCGATCCAGGAACGAACGGGGATGCGGACCACGTCCGGGACAGTGCGCGACAAGATCTTGATGTTCGCTGTCAGATGCGGCCGTAGCAGGTCGTGCGATCCCTCTACTGATACTCTCACCGGAATGGTTACCATTCCGGCTCTGGGCACGGCAACAACTCCCATCGACTCCACCTTGCCCGGCAATTCGACGTCTGGGAGCGCATCGAACGATACACGGGCAGCCATACCCGGCTCCACCTTGGTCAGGTCGATCTCATCGATCTCCGCGCTCACGAAGTAGGACGAAGTGTCTACTATTGTGGCCACCGGTTGGCCGGCGCCCACATAGCCTCCGGCCTGTACAGCGACTGACGATACCACGCCGGCTAGCGGCGCAGTCAGCTTCGTCTTTCCGCCCTGAACCCCGGTTGCGAAGTCGAGAGCCGAGGCTCTTTCTATTTCGCAGAGCGTTGCCTGACGCGAGACGCGCGAACCTTCCTCAACGTATACCCTGGTGACCTTACCGGTCGCTTCCGACATGATAACCTGCATACCGATGGGCATCAGGCTTCCTGCGCAGGACACATATTCTCGGACATCGCCGCTGCCCACCGAAATGGTGGGCAACCCCGCCGTGGCAGCGGCTAAGTGAGTGTCGACAGACGATCTGTTTCTGCCACGGGCAGCTCCCCATATGGCCAGCGCCGCAATTACTACAACCATGAGAGCCCAAACAGCGCGCCTTCGGCCTCTACGAGAATCGGACAATCGTCCCACCTCCTAGTCTAGACTATTATACCAGTCTTGCCCGAAAGGGCCTATCGCCCAGACGGGTGATGTTAAGGATCCCAGGGATCCGTCAAAGTCTTGCTCACTCTGACTTCGGTCCGCTGCCAGGATCCAGCCGTGCTGAGTCTCGTCCCAACACACCATCGACGAAACGCCCGTTTTCGGGGCCGAAGCTGCATCCGGCGGGCAGACGGGCCCCCGGCGCAAGAGGGAGGGAGCTACAGTCACGCGGATAAAAGTGGAAAGGAAGGCTATGCCGCGGCATAGCCTTCCTTTCCTTCTCCTATCGCGCCGCCGCCCCCCGCGTTTTGTAGCTGGGGTTCGAGTATGAGGGGATGTGGCTGCGCATCGCGGTCGACGATGGCGGTTGCGAACCTGTATCCTACGACCCAGCCTTGGCGCAAACCCTGGGTTCTACGACCCAGGAAGCCGGCGAAAGGCTCGGTTTCGGGGCCGAAATCGGATGCGGGGGGGGGCGTGCGCCACGCCGGGGCAAAAGGGCGCGCCGCGGCCTGCGCGCGGAGGGGAAGGAGATATGGGCAGGGTGCGATGGCTCGTCCGCGTTGGCTTCGTCGGC
Source organism: uncultured Clostridia bacterium (assembly GCA_964471415.1). Taxonomy (GTDB): domain Bacteria; phylum Bacillota; class DTU025; order DTU025; family DTU025; genus UBA5389. The sequence goes on from CAYYHF010000267.1 coordinate 3,587, forward strand.
GACTGTCTGCTATGGATATATACAGCTGCAAGCTGGCGATTTGCTGCGAAAAGCGGGTTTAGCTGGCCTTTAGAATTCGTCGGTTTTCACGGCGC
>CAYYHF010000268.1:0-3672 GCA_964471415.1 uncultured Clostridia bacterium
GCCATCGCTCGCGGCGCTCCCTTCGGCGCCAGCGGCTCGCGCGCCCGCCGCCTCCCGTTTCGGCCCCGAAAACGAGCCTTTCGCCGCTCGCCTGGGTCGTCAAACCCAGGCTTGGCGCGAAGGCTGGGTCGCAGGGTACAGCCCCGCGACCCCAATCGACGACCGCAACGCGAAATCGCACGATGAGGGGAGGAAGGGGGGAGGAAGGGTTGGCTATGCCGCGGCATAGCCGTCCGTCTCTACTTCCATCCGAGCGACTGCCGGCTGGGGTTACCGCCGAAAGATACACGTGGGTGCTTATGCGATGTGCCATCCAACGTTAATCCTGGCCGCAGGCTGAAGCCGGAGAGGGCAGAGCTTCGAAGGGGCTCTGCTCTTTCCCCCTCTTGCGCCGCAGCATTGAGAGGAGCTATAATGGGCATGATAATTGAAAGTGGTTTTCATTTGATCTCTGGGAGGCTACCGCGTGCAGGCCGATTGCTTCGACGATGCTCTTGCTAAGCTCCGCGCATACGGATTCAAGTTGACTCCGCAGCGCAGGGCGGTATTGAGGCTGTTCTGCTTCGCCGGCGCTCGGCATCTCACGGCTCAGGAAGCTTACGATGCGATCCGACTCCTGGAACCTAACATCGGCCTCGTGACGGTCTACCGCGCTCTCGAGCTCTTTGACAGCCTGGGAATCCTGGATAAGGTCAGGTTCAACGATGGCCTTGATCGCTACGAGCGGCATCCTGGCGCCGCAGGCCACCATCATCACCTGGTATGTACCGGATGTGGCCAAGTGGTCGAGTTCGGCAACTGCCTGATCAAGTCGATGGAGCAGAAACTGGAGAAGATGAGCGGCTTCTGCATCGAAGGACATTGGCTGGAGCTGATCGGGAGATGCCCACAGTGCCGCGGTGACGCAAAGGAGGACAGCTGATCCATGTCGCACCTTCATATCCCCGATGGCGTGCTCCCTCTGCCCTGGATCGCAGTAGGGATAATCCTCACCGCTCTTTTCATATGCCTTGCGCTTGCAGCTCTCAGGCGGCGCAATCGCGCCAGAGTCGTATCGCGCATCGCCGCGCTTTCCGCAGTCATGCTCCTGGCAATGAGCCTTCCCATACCAGTGCTGGGCTATCATGTTAACCTCACGGTGCTCGCCGGCATAATCGCGGGGCCAGCAGAGGGGTTCATCGCCGCGTTCATAACCAACCTCATCCTTGCGCTGATGGCCCATGGCGGTATCACAGTAGTCGGACTAAACACGCTGGTCACAGGGCTTGAGGTGGGCCTCGGTTGGCTCGTCTGGAGAGCTGTCGGGCGCGCGTTGCGCCGGCCGTTCGCCGCGGCCGCCGTGTCCACAGTCATAGTCCTTCTCATCTCCACCACAGCTATGATCGGCATCGTGGCTGGAACACAGATCAACCCGAACCTTGTGATACACCGACACGATCACGCGGACCACACGGACCATGCGGACCATGCGGACCACACGGATCACGCGGACCACTTCGGATCCGTCAAGGCGTTCGCAACGGTCATCTACGCCGCAGGAGCAGTGGGGTGGGCTGTGGAGGCCCTCGTTGTCGGATCGGTGACGGAGTTCATCGCCAAGTCCAGGCCGGACATGCTGGATCGCGGTTCGGGCAAGGACAGGGAGGCCTGAACCCGTGGACGTGCAGTTCGTCGACGAACTGGCGGCCAACGGCCGTACGCCGTTGCATGCCGCGCTGCCCTGGGTGAAGATATCGGCTTCAGCGGCCCTGCTGGCGGCCTCGATAGCCGCAAGCACGCCTGAGGCTGCGGGCGCTTGCGCAGTCGCCGTGGTCGTGTTCGCATCTGCATCCTTTGGCCAACTGCGTTATACAGTGACTATGGCGCTCTACCCTGTGTTCTTCGCAGGCATTTTCGCTTTGAGCTGGATTGGCCGAGACCCGCTATTTGCCCTGACAATAGTGGCCAAGGCCTTCTCAGCCGGGCTGGTCGCATCTACGCTGATCACCACCACACCGTTCGTAGACATCTTCGCCGCCGTTTCCCGAGTAATGCCGGCAATAGTGTCAGACGCACTCTTTATGGGGTATAGGTCGTTCTTCATCCTCATCAACCAACTGCAGGATCTGCTGCGCGCTGTGCGCCTGCGCGGCGGCGCGGGAAGCGGGCTTGTGCAGCAACTGCGAACGTACGGCCAGGTTCTCGGTGTAGTGATCTTGCATTCAGCGGACATGACGGAGCGCATGTATCAAGTCATGATAGTCCGCGGATATTCGCAGCGAATTGAGTCGACACGTGATTGGCCTCCGCCGCGCCCCCTCGACTTCCTGCTGATGGCGTATTCCGGGGCCGTGTTCCTTCTTGTGCTGGCGTTAAGGTAAGTCAAATGCTGCACGAAGAAGTCCTTCGCCCGAAAACAGACGAGAACCGAGAGGAGACAGCTCTAGTGGTAAACGATGAGATAATCGCACAGGTGAACTGCCTGAAGCACGTATATCCGGACCAGACAGCCGTCGACCTCTGCGGGCTGAACTTCACGGTCCGCCGCGGCCAACGCGTTGCCGTGCTCGGCGCCAACGGCAGCGGAAAGTCCACTCTCATCTTTCATCTTCTCGGTCTTCTCTCCCCCATCGATGGGCAGGTAACTGTGTTCGGGGTGAACCCGGCAAAGCAGTTTCGCGAGATACGCCACCGCGTGGGCGTCCTGCTGCAGAACGTGGAAGACCAGATTATCGGCCCCACTGTGTGGGATGATGTCACCTTCACTCCGCGCGCTCTTGGCTGGGAACGCCAGCGCATAGACGCCTGCGCCCGCGCTATCCTAGACCGACTGGAGATATCGCACCTGAAAGACAAGATTCCTCATTACCTCAGCGGCGGCGAGAAGCGTAAGGCGGCCCTGGCGGGCGCTCTTGTAACCCAGCCCGAACTGCTCATAATGGACGAACCTTTCACCGGCCTTGACCCCAGGTCCCGTTCAGAGCTGGTCCGCCTGATGAACCAAGTCCACTCAGAGTACGGCATCACATACATAGTCTCCACACACGAGATCGACTTCGTGCCTTACATCGCCGACTGGGTCTACGTCCTGGGGGGCCAACACGGCATTACCCTGTCGGGCACGCCTCAGGAGGTGTTTTCCCAGCCTGAGGCGCTCCGCGCGGTAAGAATCGACCTGCCCGCACTCTCTGACCTCTTCGAGGTTCTACAAGACAAAGGGTGGGACGTTGCCGTCCCACTCACTGTAAATCAAGCTGTCGCCGAGCTTGAGAAAATCAGACTCGGCGCCGCGGCGCCGCCCGATGGGACGCCTGCCGACCCGCCGGTTACCGTCCCGATGCCTCCTGCCCCGCCGCCTGACCCAACCGCGGGATCTTGATCCCGTGCTCGCGCGCGAACTTCTGGGCCTTCTCGTAGCCTGCGTCTGCGTGGCGCACCACGCCTATGCCCGGGTCGCCGGTGAGCACACGCTCCAGCCGGCGCGCCGCGGCCTCGGTGCCATCGGCCACTATGACCATACCGGCGTGGAGCGAATATCCGATGCCCACGCCTCCGCCGTGGTGGAATGACACCCATGTGGCCCCGTTGACCGCGTTGAGCATCGCATTTAGCACCGGCCAGTCGGCGATGGCGTCAGAGCCGTCCTTCATGCCTTCAGTCTCCCGGTTGGGCGATGCCACCGACCCGCAATCG
>CAYYHF010000269.1:0-3645 GCA_964471415.1 uncultured Clostridia bacterium
CACACGCGGCCTCCGTCCGAACCGGCCGGTCTCCAGCCCTTCAGCCATCTCGCGAAAGAGCTCGGCCACAGCCGCCATCCCATTTGCCCTTGCCTCGGCATCTATACCCATAGGATCTACTCCTTCACGAGAGACTCGGCCGCCTCGCGCAGGGCCTCAGCCATGATCTTGCGAAGCTCGTCCCGGGATTCGATCGCACCCTCCCCGCCCTGCTGAGCCTGAGCTTTCTCTTCTGTCTTGCCCTCGTTCTTCTCGAGCAGGAAGGAGACTCCGTCAAACAGGTTGGTCATGCGCCCCAGAAACAGCGAGCCCTTTCCGATGATCTGCGCGCGCTTCATGCGACCTGCCAGCATCTCGTCGCGAAGATATCCGATGCCGGGCACGCCCGAGGGCACATGGCCCTGTGTAGGAGCGAACCCCGGCATACCGTGCGCATCGACGAAGGAATCTATATCAGTCCGGGCGATCTCTCCCCGCTTCACGGCGAGAGCCGCAATCATCTTGAAATTGGCCTTGGGTACATCGCCTGCGCCCGCCGACTCGGTGATCTCGGGGTTCTGCATCTCCGGCGAGTATTTGTCCACCTCGGTCAGCTTGAGTCCCACACCCTCCAGGGGATCAAGCACGATAGCGGTCATCACGGCCTGCGGCGACGAACCCGACCCGATTGTGTGACGGCCCACGGCGTCAGTACGTATTACCGGGTTGACCCCATCGTTTGCCGACACCAGAATCGCGAACGCGCCCAACACGTCCTCGAGCAGAGGCAGGCCCTTCTTCACGTGGTCTCGCCCATTCATGCCCAGCTTAGCCGTGGCGCCGCCCGCGGCCACAGCCACGTTGCGGAACACGCCCGACTGTACTAAGCTTGCCGCGTACACCATGGCATGCGCAGGCGCGGCGCAAAAGCCCCTGACATCGCTGCCGGTGGCGCTTCGGCACCCGGCCATCTCGCCGATGGCCTTGGCGAAGTTGCCGCCGCCCCGCTGGTTCATGTCGCCGCACGCCTCTTCGGAGCACTCGATGATGTAGTCGATCTCGCCGGCATCAATCCCGTTCTGCCTGATCAAATGTCTCAGACCCAATACGCCCGATGCCTTAGTCGACAGATTCTCAACCATAACGTGAGCGGTCAGAGCTCGGTCGCGTTCATGCGCCGCCTTGACGCATCCCACTAGCCGGTCGCCCACATAAAGCGGTTCGGCTCGTCCGCCGTCCAGTATGGCCTGAACCTCCGCGGCCGGCACCCCCTCGCCCAAGCGGGCGGCATCGGAATCGATCCAGATCGGCGATTCGCGAAGCCTTGCGGCGATCTCCTTGGCGAACGACTCCTCCAAGGCCGCCAGGTTAAAACTATCTACAATCTTCATGAGTCCGTAGAATTCGTCCTCCGGCATGACCTCGCCCCACTTGCCGTAGCGTGATGCATTGTGCCGAGGCCGCTCAAACCACGGCCGGGCCGTTGCGGCTAGCTCGGCCGGGGTCATGTTGCCGATGTAGACCTGGTTGGCAGGGTATGCCACACACTCTTGGTAAGAGCGCAAATGCTTCCGCAACTGATTCAAGTACTCGGAATCCGGGTTGATCTCCCTCTCCACAGTCTGAGTCGTACCCATGTGGACCAGGAGGGACGGCGCGTGCACTAGCGCGTAGCTCACGCCTCCTATGACCGCAAAGTCCATCCAGGCACCTCCTACTTTGACTAACAGCGCGCTTGACTCACGCCGCCTCGCCCGCCCTCGGCGCGCAGCCGATCACAGCCGGGCACAGCCGAGCCCAGCCTGGCCCCCAGCCTGGCGCGGTCGGGTCGCAGTCACTGCGCGCCGAGGCGATTCGGCAGCGGAACGATAAGGCGGCAACGGGGCCGCCGCTATTGCTCCGCGCTACTTCTCGAAAACGACCTGTCCTTCCACCGCAGTCTGAAGGGCGGCCAGCGCCCGCTCAACAAGACGACGACGAAGTTGCTTCTCCTCATCGGGCGAAAGCGCCGGGTTGCCCAAGGGGTGCGGAATCGCAACTGTGGGAACAATCCTGTTGGCGCCCACCGTGAGGGAAATGGGGACAACGGTGCACATATGCACTACCGGAATCCCTGCACGCTCTATCTCTTTCACCATCGTTGCACCGCAACGTGTGCAGGTGCCTCAGGTGCTAGTGAGTATGACGCCCTGCACTTCGGCTTGGACTAGCTCGTTGGCGATGGCGGCCGCGAACTTCTTGGCGTTGGCGACCGATGTGCCGTTGCCCACCGTGGCGTAATAGTAGCGATGCAGCTCGCCGATAACGCCCTCGCGCTCTAGGTCGCGCATGACGTCCACAGGCAGCACGCGGTCGGGGCTCTCATTGGCATACACCGGGTCGTACCCGCCGTGAGCGGTCTGATGGCTCTCGGCTGTGAGCGCATCGATTCCTTCTAGGTCGTACTTGCCGTACTTCGACGCCGACGATGACTCGATGCGGTCGGGGTTGCCCTTGGGCACAATGCCCCCCGATGTCACCAGCGCGATCTTGGCCTTGGCCATGTCGCGAATCGCCGGCCCCGGATCGACCCGGTCGAACTGGGGCATGGGATACTCAGTGGCGAACTCCTGTCCGCCCAGCTTGCGCAGGAGCATCTCCACCGCCCGCGCCGACCCACGCTCCTTTGCGAAGTAGTTCTTGCGGATTCCTCGCGTCAGATACCCATCTGCCGCTGCATCGGTCGGCTCGCCCTTGGCAAGCTTCAATGCCAGTTTGGCCATCTTGGGAACAGCGTGCCTCATGCCAGCGGCGCTGCCTTCGGTCTCCACTATGTGTATCTGCTTGCGGAACATGTCCACGCCGGGGTTCTCCGGGTACATCCCGGTGACCGCCGGTATCCGGAGCCTTTCCGCCACCGCCGCGCACACGGCGCCGCAGGCGGTCCCATAACGTCCCGCGTTGAAAGCCGGGCCCGCGATCACAAGATCCGGCTCGTACTTCACGATCAGGTCTACGACCTCTGCCGTGGCAGTCTCCATATTCTCGCCGAAATAGGTGTCGCCGCATATGACGGTCCCAACGATCTCAGCCTGATCTTTAAGGGCCGCGGCGAACGCCATTCCTGGTCCCACATGGCCCGGTTTGTCCATGGGGCCCACGCCGGCCTTGTCCTCTCCCCCGATCTGTCCGAAGAACTGGTTGAGGTAGTGGACAACCCGTATCTTCCTGGTCATTACGCTTTCCCCCCCCTTACGAGGGATTAGCCCGTTGACTCCGCAAAGCCGGAGCAGCAACCGTAACAGGCCGGTCCGGGACAGACTGAGCCCTGCCGCGCCGGACCCGGACGGACTAGGCCGGACTGGGCCAGACTGGGCCAGACGCGGCCAAGCCAGACTAGTAGTTGCTGTACTGCTCGCGGATGGAGCTAACCTCCTCCTTGATCGCATCGACGTCGAGTACCATCTCCATCATGCTGACCTGATCTTCGTATACCGCGGGGTCAATCTCTGCCTTGATCTCGTCCTCAACAATGTGCCACACGCTCAGTCCCAACTGGACTCCCGCCAAAGGACCTGCATAAGTCGGGTCGCCCGCTGTGACCGTCTCGGCGGTTAGGCCGGAGGCTTCTGCCTCGGCGCCTCCTATGACGACCACTACGTTTTCAGCCCCGTACTTCTCGGCCAG
>CAYYHF010000270.1:0-3616 GCA_964471415.1 uncultured Clostridia bacterium
TGTACAGACGAGAACATCAATGTCATGCGCCAAAAATCGCAGCATAACCTGTTCCAACCGGTCTTCGGGCATCTGCCCGTGGGCGATTTCTATGGACACTTCTGGCGCCAGTCGTCCCAGCGCCGCCGCCGCTTCTTCAATAGTTTGGACCCTGTTGTGCACGAAGTAGACCTGACCGCCGCGGTCGACCTCCCTGAGCACAACCTCCCTGATCAGACTGTCGTTCTGTTCCAGTACATAGGTCCGGATCGGGAACCTGTTCTCAGGAGGCGTCTCGATCAGGCTCATATCACGCACTCCGACCATGGCCATGTGCAGTGTCCGAGGGATCGGCGTTGCGGTGAGGGTGAGCACGTCTACCTCCTTGCGCAGTTCCTTGATGCGCTCTTTCTGCGCCACCCCGAACCGCTGCTCCTCATCAACAACCAGAAGGCCAAGATCGCGAAACCGCACGTCCTGCGACAGCAGTCTGTGCGTGCCGATGACCACGTCCACTGAACCCATCCTGATACCGCGCACTATCTCGCGCTGCTCGGCATCTGTCTGAAATCTCGACAGCATGGCCACCCTTATGGGGAAACCCGCGAATCGCTCAGCGAACGTGTTGTAATGCTGCTGGGCCAGAATAGTAGTGGGCACCAACACCGCGACCTGCTTTCCATCGGCAGCGGCCTTGAAGGCTGCACGCAGCGCCACCTCAGTCTTTCCAAAGCCCACATCCCCGCAGAGCAATCTGTCCATGGGCAACGCTTTCTCCATATCGCGCTTGACATCCGAGATAGCGCGCCATTGATCAGGCGTCTCCTCATACTGAAAAGCGTCTTCGAACTCATGCTGCCATACTGTGTCGCCCGAGAATGCGTAGCCCTTCACACTGTTTCGGGCTGCGTACAGCTTGAGCAAGTCCTGAGCCATGTCGCGCACGGATTCCCTGACACGGGTTTTCGCCCTTGCCCACTCCGCTCCGCCCAGCCTGTTGAGGCGAGGCGAGGCATCCTCCATGCCGATGTATTTCTGGAGCATAGCCACCTGGTCGGTGGGCACATACACCCGGTCCTCGCCGGCGTACTGCACCAGCAGATAGTCGCGTTGAACTCCACATACTTCCAGAGTCTGCACGCCCGAATACCGGCCCACCCCGTGATTCACGTGCACAACGTAGTCGCCGGGCACAAGATCGGTGTAGCTGGCTATCCGCGCGCCTTCATCAGCCGCCGCGAACCGCCTTCTCTTCTTCTGCCTACCGTAGATCTCGGCATCAGTGAGCAGCAACAGCTTTATGTCGGGATACTGGAACCCAGATGTCATCTCCGCGGCCACTACGCTCACACTGCCCTTGGCGGGCACACTGCCGAGATCCAATAGCTTCGTCGCCGGCACGCCGCTGGCCTCCAGAGTTTCGGCCAGCCTATCACGCCGATCGCTGGTGGACACAGCGCACACAACACGGTATTGCCGCTTGCGGTATTTCTTAATGTCATGGATTAGGTCTTCAAAACGCCCCGCATACAGATCGGCCTGTTTGACCGGGGCGATAATAGGCGTTGCCCCAGTTCCCATTTCCCGCGCCAAGAGGGAAATGGACACAGTCTGCCTCTTGGCAATGGTCGCCTGGACATCAGCGGCGCCCAGATACGATTGGGCCTGGGTCGGCAAGACCATGCCCGCTTGCAGCAGACTGGAGTAGGTCTCGCGCACATCGACCTCGAAGCCGTCCAGCGCCTCCTGCACCCGGGCAGGCTCATCGATGACAAACAGCGCATCGGGCGCCCAGTCCGCTACAGTGACCGTCTCAGGGTAGAAAAACGGAAGGTATTGCTCTTCATTGTCAAACCGCACGCCATTTTCAAAACGTTCCAGGTGGTGCATGATCCGCTCCCGCAGCTGGGATGGGGATTGCGACCGCGCGCGATCCGCAAACTGGGCACGCTCGGCGTGTTCTACACGTCCCAGTTCGCTTCGGACAGCCGCGCAGGCGCGCTCGAGCCGTTCGTGATCGTACATGAACTCGCGAGCCGGGGTTATCCAGACCTCACTCGTGAATCCGCTGGACCGCTGCGTGTCGACATCGAATGACCTGATTGACTCGATTTCGTCGCCGAATAGCTCGATCCTGGCCGGCGTGAGAGCATCGTGGGGGAACACGTCCACTATTCCGCCGCGCACACTGGCCTGGCCTCGCATCTCCACCCTTCCCTGGATGTCGTAGCCGCCGGCAACGAGACGAGAAACCAGCTCGTCCAAGTCGCATACGTCACCCTGGGAAAGCCGGAACACGTAATCGCGAAAGACCGCCGGCGGAATCGTCCGCCTGCCCAATGCGCGCACGGGAGCTACTATCGCACATTGGTGCCCATGTGCCAGCAAGGCCACTAGCGCCCTAGTGCGAGCGGTGGAAAGGTCCGCGCAAAGCGGCGCCTCTTCATACGGCATCATGTCCACAGGGGGAAACACAAACGCCCGCCCTTCGCCGACCAAAGCTGTCAGATCGCCTGCTATCGCATCCGCCTCCAGCTGGCTCGGGGCTATGACAAACACGGTCCTGCGCGTATGCCAAAGCAAGCCCGCTATGAACAGAGACTTCTGCGAGCCCGACAGGCCGGCAATGTGAGTCCTGTCCATACCGCGAGCGGTTCTTCTCAGCACATCTGAAAACATCTCGGATTCAAGCAGGATGTTTGAAATCCCGGTCAAACCTACACCTCCAGGGCGACTAAAAGGGCGACCGAGCCAATCGCAGCACGGCCGGAGGGCGCGGTCGGCCTCACAGCCTGGGCTGGAAACGCGCTCAGTTGAAGCGGGTCTGCGCGATGTCCACTCCCGCTTCCACAATACATAGTATGGCACGGGCGGCGCACATAATCGCGTCCGACATCACAGGAAGCTCATCCGGTCTGAACAGACCGGTGACGTAGTTCACGGGGTCATCCCACGCATCGGGACGTCCAATGCCCAGCCGCAGTCGGACGATCTCTTCAGTCCCCATACGCAGAACAACGGACTTCATCCCGTTGTGACCGCCCGCGCCGCCCTTGGCGCGTATGCGCAGCTGTCCCAGTTCAAGATCCATGTCGTCGTACACCACAAGCAGCGACTCGGGGCCGACCTTATGCCACCGCGCCGCTTCAGCAACAGCGATTCCGCTATTGTTCATGTAAATTTGAGGTTTGATGAGGACCAAATCATCCCCGGCTACGTGGGCGCGAGCCGCAAGGCTGCAGTAGGGCGCTCGCCTGAAGGCGACTCCCAGTTCTCGCCCAAGACGGTCGAGGACCATGAACCCCGCGTTATGCCTTGAGCACTCGTACCCGGATCCAGGGTTTCCAAGCCCAACTATCAGAAACATCTCGTTACCTACTGCCTGCAGTCCGCCGCCTGCTGCATGCTACTCAAAAAGTATGCTCACCGAGAGCTCTTCATATATCCGCCGAATCGCCTCGGCAAAAAGCGGCGCCACCGATAGAACCGTGATCATGTCGATATTGTCGTGCGCGCTCACCGGAATCGTGTTGGTGATGACCAACTCCTCGATCACCGACGACTTCAAGCGCTCGATGGCCGGCCCCGACAGCACGCCGTGGGTGCAGCACGCTCTGACCTCCGGTGCGCCCGCATC
>CAYYHF010000271.1:0-3610 GCA_964471415.1 uncultured Clostridia bacterium
GCAGATAACCTCAAGTTGACTCCATCCCGTTCGCCCGGTGGGTCTATACACTCGATTATGCATCAACCAATGTCGGGAAACCCGACAGATAGGCGAAAATCCGGTGTGAAATCGGACAGACTCTCGCTGCCTCCCGAGTCCCCTGCCCAGGCAAGAACGGCCATCGCAATTGGGTCGCCGGCTGGAAGGATTGAGCCCGTTTGTATGGAATTCAGTATCATCGGATCCATTATGTACGCGGGAATACGTGGTCGGACACTCCAAGCTGAGCACCTCGGGCCGGGCGCCGCAACCCAAGACGCACAACCCGGACACCGCGTTCCGCGCAAGGAGGCTTACTGCTTTGAGGAGTCGCTCACTCATCAATCGGAGCGCCAGGTTGCTTTTGGTTGCAACACTTGCGGCGCTACTGCTCGCCGTGGGGATGGCCCAAACAACCCTGGGGGAGTCCAACCGAATCCATCTTGTTGTGCTTGCCACCAGCGACCTGCACGGCCACATCTATCCCATCGACTACTTCACAAACAAGGTCGACCAAGGCGGCCTGGCGCAAGTGCACACCTATGTCAGGAAGGTCCGGGCTGAGAACCCTTATGTGCTGCTGGTAGACAACGGCGATGTGCTGGAGGGTGGCAATTCAGTTCTGCCCTACCACTACACGTTCGATCCGGATGCTCTCAATCCCATGATCAAGGTAATGAACCTCATCGGGTACGACTCGATGACTCTGGGCAACCACGAGTTCAACTATGGCCTGAAAACGCTGGGCAAGGCCATAGACGAAGCGCAGTTCCCCGTGATATCGGCCAACATCGTGCGCGAGAATGGTTCATCGTTCATTCAGCCCTACATCATCAAGGACTTCGGCCAGTTCAAAGTGGGTGTTCTGGGCATCACCACTCCCAAAGTCCCCACGTGGGAAAAGCCTGAGAACATCGAAGGACTGGTCTTCACCGATCCCGTGGAAACCGCCCTGAGGTACGTTCCTGAGATGCGCGAGCGCGGAGCGGACGTTGTGCTGATCGTTGGGCATACCGGCTGGGAGCGCAAGCCCAAAGACAGCGGCAAACTGGAGGCCTGGGGAAAGCCGGACAACTGGATAGATACCGGGCAACTCGAAGAGAACTGGGCCCTCAGGCTGGCCAACAACGTGCCCGGGGTGGATGCGATCGTCGCAGGACATGACCACATCGCGGTACCGATGGTGTGCAAGATGGGCGACATACTCCTGACCGATGTCATCATCACCCAACCGGGTCAGTGGGGCGACTACGTGTCGCGCATCCACTTTGAGCTGGAGCGCGGGGAGGATGCGCGCTGGCGGGTTGCTGTCAAGTCGTCCGATGTTGTGCCTATGGCGGAAGTAGAGCCCTCCGCTGAAGTGATTGAGGCCGCGAAATACTACCACGACCAGACTGTAGAGTTCTTCAAGAGCCCTGTCGCCCAGGCTACCGGGGATATGATCGGCGGAGCCCCGGCCAGGTTTTACGACAACGCTCTGGTGGAGATGATCAACAATGCACAGATGTGGGCCACGGGCGCCGACATCTCCATAGCCGCCTTGTTCACCGACACCTCCAAGATGAGCAAAGGCCCCATCACCATGCAGGACGTGTACGGCCTCTACGTATACCCCAACACGCTCTATACCATCAAAATCAACGGGCAACAGCTGCGCGATGCAATCGAGGCCAGCGCCAACTACTTCCATACATACACAGGCCAGACCAACCTGGCCGACCTGGTGAACACGTCCATGCGCGGCTACAACTACGACATCTACCAAGGCGTTGAGTACGCAATAGACATATCCAAGCCGATCGGCCGGCGCGTGGTCCGACTGAAGTTCAAGGGCGAAGACGTCCGTCCCGAGCAGGAGTTTGTGGTAGCCCTGAACAACTACCGAGCAGGCGGAGGCGGTGGATACACAATGTTCCGCAACGCCCAGTTGCTATCGGAGTCCACCACGGAGGTTCGCGAGATTATCGTGGACTACCTGCGCGAAGTCGGACAATTCGGTCCTGAATCAGTGGACAACAATTGGCGTATCCTGCCGGCAGCCGTGGAGGAGATGGCCCGCCCGCGCTAGATCAGGGCCAGCCACAACACCGGCGCTACTCACGTTACGATGCCTGCAACGGCTGCGGCGCCCCATAATGCCCCACAGCACTGCCCGACCCTGCGGTTCTCGCCGCCGGGCCGGGCAGTCTCGCGCAGACCGGCAACGCGGATTTTAGTGCCGCCGCCGCCTCACCGTCTCCTAGCCGGCGACATAGGATCCTCACCAGTGACTCGTGGACGCTGCATTCTGCAATCCTTAACCGTGCAGCCCGCGCCGCGGCACCGTTCCACCCGATCTTCGAACACCGTGTCGATGGTCTCGGCAGTGGCACAATCGGGCTCAAAGTGCAGCACCACCTTGCGGGGCGCCACGGTGATCAGCGCGCTTATGAGTAGATCGGCCACGTCCGCGTCTTCGCTCGGCGGCTGTGATGCAAGTGTCTCGGCGTAGTCGCCCGGCATGAGCTGGCCCTCAGGTCCGCGCAGTTCAAACCGGCCTTCCTTGGTCTGCACCACGTGCACGACCTCCTGCCGGTGCTCCTGAATGTCAACAAAGTATTTCAGAAGTCGCACGAACTCCCGATGCTCTCTCTCCGCCATAAACCGCGTCAACGCTTCCTCGCAAGACTGCCTCAGTTCTTCCATATACTCCTTCATGCGGAACCTGATGAACCCCTCCACGACCAGCACGTTGGAGTCGCTGAGATACTCTTCCACATCCGCCGCAACTTCCTTCAGGCGCGCAGACGGCTCCAGCACTCCGCCCACGCCCTCGTTGAGCAAGGCCACAGCATGCCTAGACACCGCTGCGACTTCCTCATCGACCAGCTCAGAGTGGCGAGTCCGAACAGCATCGAGAACCAACGCCTGTTCCAGCTCATCGAAGATCATGCTCGCAGTCAAGTTGGCCAATCTGCGCCGAAACAGACGCGCCAGGTCCTGTTGGCTCAATTGCGCATTCCCAGAGGATCTGGCGGCGCATTCTATCAGTGTCAGCTCGCCCAAGACCCTGTAGCGGATGGATACTTCCAGGCCCTGAGCGCGCATATGGTCCAACTCACGAAACAGCCGCCGTCTCAATGAGTCGGCGGCAAGGTAGGAGCCGATCTGGACTGAGTCCATGGATTCTTGCCCCCTTCAGCCAATAGTATATGTTCTGCTGAAGGGACGTATACGATGGCTGACCAGGGGCATAATTCGTGTATGTGCGTTTTGTCGCCACATTCGCCTAGACGGACCGCACGGCCCCATACAAAGGGAAACGCCCCGGACAAACCCGGGGCTTCCACTCAATCCATGGTGGGATGCAGTGGAGTCGAACCACTGGCCTCAACGATGTCAACGTTGCGCTCTAACCAACTGAGCTAGCACCCCAAAACCCTTGAAACATGGAGGCGACACCCGGATTCGAACCGGGGAATCGCGGTTTTGCAGACCGCTGCCTTACCACTTGGCTATGTCGCCGATATCCACATGTTCGATATGCGGATCAAAATATGGAGCGGAAGACGGGATTCGAACCCGCGACCCTCGCCTTGGCAAGGCGATG
>CAYYHF010000272.1:0-3577 GCA_964471415.1 uncultured Clostridia bacterium
TCGCTCCAAGGTCGCGCATTTGTCTGATGGCGTGGATCAGGTCGGTTGCGCGATTGCACCCGATTACCTCCACTTGTCCCGACGAGCGCGCGCGGGCGATCACAATCTCTCCCGCTGTTGTATGAATGCCGAGCCGCTGCACCACTTCGAGCTGGCACGATGTGCGCTCGAGCGTGAAGTCGGCCATGGCGAGCAGGCTGCCTTGGGGCACGTTGATGGGGGGCTTGGCGAGGCCCGTAATGGCATCGCACAGCTCGCCGTCTCTGCCTCCTGAGGTTATGCCCAGTGGAATTCTCCGGCCTGCAGCGGCCTGGATGAGAGCGTTGAGCGTGGTGGTCTTTCCGCAGTTCTTGGCAAGCCCCACCACTCCCACGCAGTCTCCGCCAGCCAGTGCTAGGTCAAGAAGGCGATCTTTCAGTTCTTTTTCTCCTGGCGAGACCCACTGGTTCAAGACTCGGCACCTTCCCGTCCATGACAGCCGCAACGCCGTCCGGCGCGTGCGGCGGCCTTTCTTTACAGATGCCGCATTCCTGGCACCTGCTGATCTTCGCCTCCGGCTCGGTGTAGGCGGTGATCACCCCTTCGTAGTTGCGAAGTATCACCTGTGTGTCCGTCTGGGATATCAGGTACTGGGGCGCCGCCGGTATCTTTCCGCCTCCACCGGGCGCGTCGATAACGTAAGTGGGCACTGCGAAACCGGAGGTGTGCCCCCTGAGCTTCTCGATGATCTCGATGCCCTTGCCCACAGACGTCCTGAAGTGTTCAATGCCCATGGACAGGTCGCATTGGTAGATGTAGTAGGGTCGCACCCTGATCTTCACCAACTCGTGCACGAGCTTCTTCATGATGTGTGGGCAATCGTTGACGCCCTTGAGCAGGACGCTCTGGTTGCCCACGGGTATGCCGGCGTCGACTAGCATTTCGCAGGCGCGGCTTGACTCAGAGGTGATTTCCTTGGGATGGTTGAAATGAGTATTCAACCAGATCGGGTGATACTTCCTGAGCATAGCGCACAGCTCTTCTGTGATGCGCTGCGGCATGACCACCGGCGTTCTCGTTCCAATTCGGATTATCTCCACGTGCGGTATTGCGCGGAGTTCGTGGATGATGAACTCCAGCGCATCGTCTGTCAGGGTCAACGGGTCGCCCCCGGAGATGAGAACGTCCCTAACCTGCGGAGTGTTCCGAATGTAGTGGACTCCTGCCATGATCTCATCGCGCGATATGGCCCTATCGGTGTGACCGGCGAATCGCCGTCTGGTACAGTGACGGCAGTACATCGAGCAGACCGATGTCACCAGGAACAGCACACGATCCGGGTACCTGTGCGTCACGTGAGGCACCGGCGAGTCGACGTCTTCATCCAGGGGATCCGCCCTATCGGATTCCCCCAGGCGGAGCTCGTGAACTACCGGAATCGCCTGCCTTCTGATGGGGCAATTTGGATTATCGGGATCTATGAGGCTTGCATAGTATGGCGTTATCGCCATGCGCAGCCTAGTCAGGCATTGGGCGATGCCTTCTTCCTCTTCAGGAGTGAGGGTCACAACGCCTCGAAGCTGATCCAGGCTGGTGATTCTGTTTTGCAATTGCCACCGCCAGTCCCGCCATTCCTCGGATGCGATGCTCTCTGACATGTCTAGCCCTCCCCATCAGCATCATGCGGGTCTATCTCGCATACAGCTCTTCGAACATCCGGCGCAGCTCGGGGCTTTCTCGCAGGGTCTCAAGGGCGATTTGGGCGTGCCCGCGCGTATATCCGTTTCCGATGATCATGGTCACATCATGGCCAACGCCCTCGGCGCCCAAGGCCGCAGCTGTAAAGCTTGTAGCCATGCTGAAGAAGTAAACCAGTCCGCCTTCCTTGGTGCACAAGATGGAGGCCATCTCTGTTCCCGGAATGTTCACGCAGTTGATCGTTACGTCCGCCAGCTCCCCGCCGGTAGCGTCTTCGATCATGCGCAGGATGTCCAGCGGACGCGTTGCGTCTCCGGCCAGGACTACGTCTGCATAGCCCAGCGATTCAGCCCTTGCGCGGCTGGCAGCGGAGTGCGCCATGGCTATTACCTTTCCTGTGACTCCGGCGCGCTTCTTCGCCTCGTACACGCAGAGCAGGCCCGATTTGCCGCCTGCACCCACGATGAGCACAGTGTCGCCGGGCTTGACAAGCTTGGCCGTCTGAGCCGGGGCCCCGGCAACGTCCAGTACAGCCAGGGCCAGGCTGTCGGGCATGTCGCCGGGCAGCTTAGCGTATATTCCGCTCTCAAAGAGGATGGCGCGGCCTTCTATGTCTACTTGGTCGGTGTCTTGGTGAATCTTGAGTATCTTGTCGATCACAAGCGGTGTGAGCGACAGCGATACCAAAGTGGCTATGCGATCGCCCCGCGCCAGATCGGTCTTGCCAGCTAGCGCAGAGCCGACTTGCTCCACCGAACCAATCAGCATGCCGCCTGATCCGGTGACCGGGTTGTGATGCTTGCCGCGCTTGGCCACGATTCCCGTCATGATCTCGCCGATTCTGGCATCGTCATACGCTGCCTCTTTCTTGATCTGAGTGAAGCTAGCGGCATCGATGTTCAGGGTCTGTACGCGGATGAGGATCTCATTGTCGCGGATCTCCATCGTGTTGTCGATCTTCCATGCAGCCTGTGGCATGACGCCGGCGGGTTCCACAACCCTGTGGGTTCCGTACTTGCATCCTCTAGGCATCAGGCGGACCTCCCATCATGACATTCATAGAGTAGGAGACGCAAGACTCGTGCCACCGTCAATTCCTATTCTAGCTGGGCGTTGGGAGAGCGCATGCCTGCCCAGATTTGGGCGATTGCCCATTGATGGGCATCACTGAGTGGATTAATCGGGTGGACCCTCTATGAGGCGGTAGGTGAGATACCGTGGCGTTTCAGTTTGTGCTGCAGAGTCTGGCGTGGGATCCCCAGCTGGCGCGCTGCGGCCGAGATATTGCCTTGGCACGAGTTCATCGCAAAGCGGAGCATGTTCGCTTCCAGCTGCATGAGCGCCGGAACGAGCTCGACGCAGTGTTCGAGCCTTCCTTCTTCCCCGCTTCCGCCGACCCCTGCGCCGCCTTCCTTGGCCCTCGCGCAAAGCGCGCCGGAGCGACCCCAGGCTTGGTCGGCCGGATGCACGATGTGGGGAGGCAAGTGCTCGATGCCGATGAGCGGACCTTGTGACATCTGGACCGCTGCCTCCACTGCATGCTGCAGCTCGCGCACGTTTCCCGGCCAGTTATGACCGAAAAAAGCCTCCATCACTTGTGGAGACACGCCTCTGACGCCCACGCCGAACTGAGCGCTGTATCTTTTCAGAAAATGCTCGGTGAGCGCGGGGATATCCTCTTTTCGATCTCGGAGCGGAGGTATCTCTATGATGATCACTCCCAGCCTGTGGAAGAGATCACGGCGCACCAGACCCCGCTCTACAGCTTGAGACGGACTGCAGGATATAGCCGAGATTACTCTGACGTCGATCTTCCGCTCGGAGGCCTCTCCTATCCTTCTGAGCGCGCCTTCCTGCAGCACCCTGAGCAGCTTAGCCTGAAGCGACAAGGGCATCGCAT
>CAYYHF010000273.1:0-3574 GCA_964471415.1 uncultured Clostridia bacterium
ATGATGTACATGAACGCGGGCAGATGCCGTCCCAACAGAAATGGCGCGAGGGAGGCATAGGTCTCCCGGCTCATCACGACAACCGGCACAGCCCTATTTACCATCGGGACAGAGAGCCGGTGATCGACGATGAGGTCGGGCCGACCCAGTTCGACACGGACGTCTACCCAGAGGTTATCGGCGCCCGCCTCCGGAGAGCGGACCTGCTCTCTGAAGCTGAAACCGGGGCCCACGTCCATCCTGATGCCGCGTGAAAACGCCGGCGATGCCGCGTACTGCCTCGCGATGTAGTCGATGAGCAGATACTCGGCGGCGTACATCGGGAAGTAGTGTCCTCCAGTGGTCCAGATCTGCTCAGCCAAACACATCGATTCGCGAAATCGCAAAGCATTGTCCAAAACCATGATAATGTCGGAAAGCCCATTCATGAGCAGTGCCGGACGAGGCACGAAATCCGGAACGTTGATCGGGTCGGCGATCTGAAGCGCGTCGACGAAGTCCTGCGGGTTCACCACATTCGCCTTAGCCGCTGCACGAAAGATAGTTAGGACGTCCGTGCGACCGCATTCGAGTATGCCCCCCACTCCTGAGCCTCCTACCACAAACACACCGTTTGCGAACCTGGGTTCAACCTTGAAAGCGAGTGAAGCGACAATGCCTCCCAGGCTGACCCCTGCGATTGAGATGGCGCGCCTGTCGACATCAGGGCGCGTGGCGAGCCAGTCCACAGCGCGGCGCAAATTCTCCCTCACCGCATCGGGGGGCCCGATGATGAGTTGCTGACCAGGTATGAGGGGGGCGCCCTCTGTCCGCTTGTGGTGGTACGGAAGGCTGGGGGTCATGACCGCGATACCCCGCTTAGCGCAGAAGTCGGCTATGCTCCAGAACTGGTACTCAGAGTCGGAGAACATGCCGTGCAGGCCGACGAGGCAAGGGACTGCGGCCGAGGCCGATGCCGATGCCGATTCTGTGGACCGGGGAACCATGAACCGCGCATACACAGTCTCGCCCAGACTGCTGTACCTGACCTCATACTCCCGATACCAAGGCGACGATCCCAACAGAATCTCCGCTGCCGCAAGCGGCGACTCCGCATCGTAGAAGTAGAAAGCCTCTACCTCGTCGCGCGACAGCGCCCCGGCGCGGGTGGGCGGGCCCGACCAGGCCGCCAAGATAGCGGCGAGCATTACTAGGACGCGGATCCGTCTACGCGGCGAGAGCATTGTGGACAACGTAGCAGTCTCCTCGCTAGTGAACAGTGGCTGCAGCCCTCGGGGGTCGCGCCTACCCCGATGCAGGGTGCAGCGTCAGTGTGCATCATGATGTTTGACGAAACAACCGAAATTCCTCCTGAGCTTCGCGGCAGGCCATGCCAGTGACATGCAGAATATTTACATGGTTTCCTTCCTGCCTGCCGAAAGGAGGACGACTGATGGGGCCCATAAGGTTACTCCTAACTGCGTTAGCCGTGCTCATAGCACTCATAGCATGCCCAGCGGCATTCGCCGGTCCAAGCGCAGACGAGATCATCATGCCCATAATGTCGGGTATCCCCGAACAAGCTCTGTCGGCATTCCAGCGCGGCGCCGTAGACGTGCTGCCTTTACTCGATTCTTCGACCGTCAATAAGCTCATGGCCTCTCCCAATGCCGACATCAGGACTAGCCCCGGGCCTTGCGCGTTGTGCGTCTTCTTCAATACGCGCCGAGGACCTATGAAGGCAGATGTCCTGCGCCAAGCAGTAGCGCGCATCATAGACAGCGATAGCATCATCCGAGATATCATTAAGCAGCCTGCGCTGCCCATGCCCGGCATTGTGCCGCAGTGGAGCCCCTTCTGCAACAGACCCTTTCCCGTTCTCCAGTATGATCCAGCAAAAGCGAAGAGCATGCTCGACCAAGCAGGATACAAGCTAGATCCAAAGACGAAGACGCGTGTCGATCCCAACACCGGCAAGCCTCTGCCGGAGCTCAAGATTCTCACCGATGCCAATGCAATGCGCTCCCAGATCGGCAGGAGGCTTGCAGATGCCTGCCGCTCAATTGGCCTCCCCGCCAAGCACGAGTCTATCGACTGGAACGCGAAGTACAAGAGGGTCTCAGCAGATGACTTCGATTTGGCCCGCAAGATGCCTTGCGTGGCGTTCGTTGCCTGGTTCGTGACGGACGCATTCCGCAGAGATAGAGCAACAGGATATGTGGACATGCCGGGGTACGGCGCCGCCAATCGGGACAACAAGTGGACTAAGCTGGGCATCAGGAGTCTCAGGGGCGGCGCCGTTCGCTGGCCCCTCCTGGTCGATCCTGAGTCGCTGAACCCGTGTAGCAACGACTACGGAACGGGGCAGGAAGTGCTCCGCTGGGTCATGGACAGGCCTATCGAGATAGATCCGAAAACGCGCGAAGATGTGCCGTGGATAGCCGAAGAGTGGAATGTAGGCGTCTGGGAGCCTGCTCCAGGCAGAAAGGGCACCACGGTGGCCTTCCGTATCGGTAAGGACATCAGGTGGCACGGTGGGGCGCCGTTCACGTCTGACGACATCAAGTTCACCATCGACTTTCTCTTGGACACGGCCATTGATGCAGAGCAGTCCTGGCTAGTCGGAAATGTCGCGAAGGTTACGGCGCCTGACCCATACACGGTCGAAGTCTACTTCAGCGACCACAACTACTGGCAAATGTACGACATCAACGGTCTGTGGTTCCTGCCCAAGCACATATGGAGAGACGTCAAGGATTGGCGATCCTTTGAGCCCTGGAACGAACCCCATCCAACTGTCAGCGGCCTCACCAAACTGATCGGCACCGGCCCGTTCATCTTCAAGGAGTACAAGCCCGGCGAGTTCGTCAGGCTCGTCAAGAACCCAGACTACTGGCATCTAGGCCCAGCGCAATAGCGAAGGCAACAGGATGCGGCCTCGCTCAGCGAGTATGCTGCATTCACCAAGAGGAGGATGATAGATGAAAACCCGAAAACTGCTGCTTTCAGCGATGATCGTGCTCCTTGCGCTTGTTTCACGTGAAACAACGCTGTGTCAGTCGGGCCCAGGATGGGAGCCATGGGGCCCTCGCGCGGAAGAAATCATGATGTTGATTATCAAGGACTGGAGGGAGCATCGCGCGGCGCTGGAGAGCGGGGATCTGGATGTAATATCCAGATACATAGATAGTAGGGCGCGAGAGGCGTTCAAGACCAACCCGAATGTAGACCTAATAACGAGTCCCGGCTACATCCTTGACCTCCTTATCTCAAACATGAGCAGAGCGCCGCTGGACGCAGATCCGGTCCGACAGGCGATAGCGTACATAGTAGACCGCGATGCCATCATTCGCGATGTATGCGATGGAGATGGATTTAGTTTCGCCGCGATCGTGCCCCCTTGGAATCCGTTTCATAACAAGGACGCATCGACCTTCTCGTACGACCCTGCGCGGGCCAAAGCTATCCTGGACCGGGCGGGATACAAAGTGGATCGGAAGACGAAGCTACGAATCGATCCCAGAACTGGCAAGACAATGAAGGAGATGAGCATCCTTACTTGCCTGCCGGCAGAAGCCCCATGGTGGGCCCAAAT
>CAYYHF010000274.1:0-3561 GCA_964471415.1 uncultured Clostridia bacterium
GACATTGTCAGAATAGATGCCGCGAATCTGATTCCTTCCAGGAAACTGACCGGGCAGTTGCTGCGACTGGGATTGCCGGCAGGCGTCACACAGGCGGTCTTCTCAATGTCCATGGTATTCGTGCAGGCGCTGGCCAACAGCATGGGTTATCAGGTGGTGACTTGCACCACCGCAGTCATGCGCATCGATGGCTTTGCAATGATGCCCAACTTCACCTACGGCATGGCCATCGCCACCTTTGTCGGCCAAAACATCGGGGCCAACAGAATAGACCGCGTTAACCAGGGGACGAAAGACATCCTGATAATCAGTCTGACCACTTCATCTGTGCTGGTGGCCTTGTTGCTGCTGTTCGGCAAAGACCTGATTCGCATGTTCACCACCACAGAGGAGATCATCAATCTAGGTGCAAGGCAGATCCGCATACTGGCCGCCGGCTATGTAGCCATGGCGATCTCCCAGGTTTTCGGCGGCATCATGCGCGGCGCCGGCGACACCATGCCCACCATGTGGATCTCGATGTTCATCACTGTTGTGATACGTGTGCCTCTTGCGTATCTGTGGGCATGGGTCACCAGGAGTCCGGCGTATCCTGCAGGATCGCCCGATGCGCTATTCTTCTCGCTCCTGATAAGCTGGACCGTTGGAGCTATCGCCAACTACCTGTGGTACCGCCGGGGAACCTGGAAAGAGAAATCCCTCATCGCGTCTTCGGCGCCATCGGCAGCGTAGAACCTGCGCCCGATGACTCATCGCCGGACTCTATGGCCGTGGGGTCGGCATGGAAGGAGAAGCCTGCAGGTTCGCGAATTATGCAGGGCAAGCGCATTGCCGGCTGATCGTGCCACAGCACAGAGGATTGGGGAGTGTTGTCGGTGGCTTCATCAGATAACGACAGAACCAAGCATGGCGCCAGTGCCGGAAACCGGGACCTCGTGCTCAGGCTGGCGCGTATCAGGCAAGTGATGGATCGGGTGGACAGGAACCATGAAAGGCCCACCGAAACCGACCGCATTCTGGCGGTGATTGGGTATGACTGGTCAGTGGAGACTCTGCTGAAGACAGTGATACTCATGTACGATGCCGGATTCCCGTTCAAGGACACGTCTGTAGGGACTCTTTGGCAGGAGGCTAACAAGCGTACCAAGGACGATCCGGCCTGCATGCGGGAAATGCCGCCGAGCGCCGGCGTCAAGAGGGTGCGTTCGATTCGGAACGCAGTCCAGCATGACGGGGCCTGCCCGTCCAGGGACGAGACAGATGAATGCAGACAGGCGGCAATCAGCTTAATCAGAGAGACTGTCGAGACAGTCTGGGGAATGGATTTCAGCGAGATCACAGCGGCTGAGCTCATCCGGAACAAGGACGTTCGAATTGAGCTTTGGCAGAGCGAGTGGGATGCCAGAAAACCGGGGGCCGATGCTCCGCTGAGGGCAGCGCAGAGAGCTCGACGTGTCCTGGAGAATGTTCTTCGCAGGATCATGCCGTGCGCGGCCGGGCCCGACATCGGCGGTCCGGACTACGATGCGGACAGCCCTGAAATGCGCCGCGTCAAGCTGGCCATCGGCGATATGCAAAGGGGCTTTCTCCTCCATGCGCTGGGCCTGGACTACCCTGACTACCTGCGCATCTCGCGTCTCACGGGGCAGTTTGCATTCCTGCCGGGCTGTCCGAACGGCGCCTATGAACACGCAGCCAAGCCCATATCGGCGAATGACGCCAGGTTCGTCATAGAGTACTGTATCGATGCAGTGCTCAGCATCGAGGACACAGTGTCCGATCTCCAATATCCGTTTGGGCTCGATCCGGACGGGATTGTCGACGGCCGGGACATGATTACAGCCTGGAGACCGGCTCAACCCGAGCATGTCCGCGGGACTGACAAGTTCTTCTACGCGGGGCACGACAGCAGTGAAGAGGATATCCAGGAAGACTACTCGCAGATACCTCCGGACTACGATGGCAACACCGAGGCGTAGCTTTCAGGCGGGTTTCGAAACCGGCGGTAGCCCGGGCGCGTCAGGCGCAACCTACGCTATGATATCAGTTTGAGCAATCTGGGCTTGCTGATGATCTCGCCTGATCAGAATTTGTTTCCGCGCAGGGAGGAATCTGCAGCTGTTTGTGGAATAACGGACCAACGGCGTCTTCAGATGGCGCCGGCTATGGGAACATGAGGGGACGAGGGCGGAGCGCGACCACGCCCTCTTTGTCGGGAGGAAGCTGCAAGCCCTTGCATTCGGCATAGTATATCAGCGATAAAGTCCAAATAAAATGCGTTATCACATTCTGCAAGCGCTTGCAGAAGTCCGCTTAGCGAGACTTGGTGAGCATTCGGCCACACATGAGGAGTGCACAAGATGATTACGATGAAAGACATCGCCAGGGAACTCGGGATCAACGAGTCCACCGTATCCAGGGCTCTGAACAACCATCCGCATGTTCATCCAAGTACACGTGAGCGAGTCGCGGAGGCAGCGCGGCGGCTCAACTACCGCCCCAATACACTGGCTCGTAGTTTGGCCACCAACCGCAGCTACGTTGTGGGGCTCGTTATATCCAACATAGCCAACCTGTTCTTCGCCGAAGTGACGCAGGGGATTGAGCAAGTGGCAGACGCCAATGGGTACAGCGTCATTTTGTGCGACACCGCAAGGGATGCCGCAAAGGAACAACGATATCTGGATCTGCTGGCAAGTAGGCAGGTAGACGGCATTATCTTCATGAGCGGGCGGTTACCCGCGGATACGGTGGCCGCCATTAGGGGCGTGAAGTGTCCAGTGGTCACAATAAGCCGCGATGGGGCGCGCTACGGGATTCCCACAGTACGCATCAACAACAGGGCCGAAGCGGTGAGGGCCGTCAGCTATCTGATCAACCTGGGCCATGAACGGATAGGCTTCATAAGCGGCCAGCTTGACGATGCTGAGTCGGGGTTTCCGCGGCTCGCGGGGTACAAATCGGCCCTGAACAATGCCGGGATCCCGTTCGACCCCTGCATTGTGCAGGAAGGGGATTTCACAATGGAATCCGGCATGCGCGCGTGTACACGGCTTTTGGACGCCGCGCCCAGGCCCACGGCGATCTTCGCGGCCAATGATGAGATGGCTATAGGCGCCATGAAAGCTCTGGCGCAACACGGCATCAGTGTTCCCAAAGACATGGCTGTGGTCGGATTTGACAACACGGCCCTCGCCCGGGTGGTGACGCCGCCCCTTACCACCGTGGCTCAGCCGCTGAGGTCGCTGGGCTCTACTGCTACGGAAATGCTGATCAGGCTGATCACCGGGCAGGAGCTGAAGGACATCGAGGTAGTGCTCGATTGCCAGCTCGTGGTCAGGTCATCGTGCGGAGGGACGGGGATCTAGCGACTGTGCCATTGCATTACCCGAAGAAAGGGTGCTGAGTGTGGATCAAGGAACTGCTGTACCTGCCTGGGTTGAGCCGCAGATCAGTCGAATTGGGAAGACAGACCTGGTTATTGGGACTCCTAGCTTCAACAACGCAAGTACCATTGGCTATGTGGCAACGGCCGCTGCGGTTGGGGCCCGCGAGCATTTT
>CAYYHF010000275.1:0-3489 GCA_964471415.1 uncultured Clostridia bacterium
GTCAGTAAGGTACACCTTCACCTAATCTTGTTTATGGTGTCGCTGGTATCCTCAACTCCGTACCTCTGGGCGCTGTCCACCTCACTGAAGCTTCGAACTGATGTGTTCACTTTCACGCGATCATCGTTCCCAACTACCTTACCATGAGGAGGCTGGGGCTTCTTGACACCCGCCTTGCCATGATGATCCCATTCTGGGCAAGCGGGTATGGGACCTTTCTGTTGCGCCAGGCGTTTCGTCAGATACCGCAGGACTTTGAGGACGCTGCCCTCCTAGACGGTTGCTCCGCCTTGCGTTTCTTGTGGCAGGTATTGGTGCCTCTGGCCAAGCCAAGTATTGCGTATATTGTATCAGTATGTCATGATATAGGATAAAGACTGAAGATTCTTAGGATTCCGATGGGGAGATGAAAGCGTCAATGGTTGTGCAGCCAAACGCGTCCGGGGAGAGCGGGTTCAGCCTTGCCGAAGTGATCGTGGTGGTCGTTCTCCTGGGGCTGGTGGCTGTGGTAGTGTACGTAGGCGCCAAATGCGCTGTGAGGATCAGCGAGACCGGCAAGAGAAAGGCGGAGGCCGTTGCGATAATGAAGGCTGTGGCTGAAGATCTCAGCGGGCGCATTGGCGACCTGGCTTCAGCGGGCGGAGAAGGCGAACGTGACTACACAGGCGGCGTCGGCATTTCGCCGCAGTACGAGGTCAAGTACACCCTGAGCGACGCGGGCCTAGGAATCTGGCGCCTTGAAGTGAGGGTGGTGCGAGATGATGACACCTTGGCATCGGACGCTCTCCTCTTGCAGGCCCCCGGCACCTGACGCAACGAGGCGAGATGCCGGCATTACTCTGGTGGAACTCATGATAGCCATCGTGCTCATGAGTGTAGTCTTCGTTGGAGTGCTTGCCTATTTTCAGCTTGCAATGGCCGCCAATCTGAGAGTCTCTACTCAGGCTACATACTCTCAGGAACTCTCACTCATGGCATCGCTGATCCTGGATGGATCGGACGGGCGATACCGCGGTCTGCGGCAGGCAAGGGCCGTTCATGCTTCACACGGACATGGCTACGTGTCATACACCTTCGTCTACGGCGGATCCGATGCCGGTCACTCGGAGACCTACTGGTCGAGCAATGGACAACTGTACAGATCACGCGGCGCGGGGATTCCGGAAGAAATGGGGAGCGCGACAGGGCTCGAGATTACCGCTGTGGACGGCGTTGGCAACGGAGTGTACTCCCTGGTGATCACAGGCGCAACCGGCAAGGTGGGCGGAACTGAGTACGCCACGTATGTGCGGTTGAGAAACTACTCCCCTTGAGCCTAGCTGCGCTTGGTAGCCGGCTAGAGCTTCTTGCGAATGTACGGGAGGGCGGTCAGTCGTGTCGTTTCTTCGAGACGAAAAGGGTAGCGCGCTTGTGTACACCTTTGTCTGCCTGGTCGTGCTGAGCTTCATCCTCATGGGAATGCTGCAGACGGCTGCGATGGCCTACCGGGCAGCAAGGTTTCAGGAGAATCGGCAGAGGGCTTTCAGTGCGGCTGAGTCGGGATTGGCCATTGGCCTCGCCGCCATGACCAGTGGGATTGTGCTGGAACGCCGGGAATACGACGTTGAGCCTCCAAGCATAGACCCGACCGCCGATGACTGGCTGGGCGGCGGCAGCGGGGGCGCGCCGGGGAGCGTGAGTTTGCCTAACGGAGCAAGCTACGGAGTGTGGCTGTCGGCTCAGGATGACACGGGGCTGTCTACTCTGACATCCAGGGGCACGTGCGGCTCATCGGCAAGGGCAGTCGAGGTGACGGTGCGCGAGCCGAGGATTCTGCCGGCGCAGGCCTCAATTACCGCTGCGGCCAGATCGCCGGGGCATGCGGTTCATCTCAAGGGTGCGACTTCAGTGGAAGGCGATATTCGAATTGAGTCGGCCCATCTTGATTCGCTCAAGATTGAGCCGCCGCTTGGCTGGGGCTTTCTGTCGTTTCTGGTTGACCTGGAGGGTGATTTGACCGTCGGCAAGGGGGCTCGTAGGGCAGATTTCGTGGAGAAGTTCAAGAAGTACATACGCGACGAGCGAATTCTGGTGGCCGATGACGCGCGAACATATCCGGTGGCGATAGCACCGGATGGCCTTCCGCCGAGGGAGGGAATCAAGAAGAAATCCATAGAGCGGATTACCATATCAGAAGACGGCGACTACCCGTTCATCGATCTTGACGGCATTAACGAACTGCGGTTCCAGACGGGAGACACCGGAGACCCCGCCACAGACGACATCACGATCCGGGTTCGCGGCGATTTCAAGATGAAGGGCATTTCGTCGATTAAGGTTTCGGGCCAAGGCAAGGTGACAATGTACGTCGACCGTGATGTCAAGGATCTGGGGATCAGCTTTGTTGGCGGCTTATTCGGCAGTGCCGATCCGCTGAAGCTCTGGATCTATTGCTCGGGCAAGCATGTCAATCTGCTAAAGGGCGTGGGGTTCCTCCCCGGCATTGGCATGACGTCATGCATGGTGTACGCGCCTGATGCCAGAGTGACGTACGAGGATTTTGGAATACACCACGGATCGATCGTATGCGACCAGTTCAAGGCGGAGGGAGCTACCACTTTCGAATGGGATGAGCGGTGGCGCCAACACAACTTTGAGCCGGAGGGGCGCGCCCCCAAGGTGATACCCGGCTCCTGGCGGGAGAGGCACTGAGCGACGCAGTACAGCTCACGGCCGAGCCGGGGCGTTTGTGTTAGCTAGCGTCTCCCCTGCGCTGGTTGAGGGCTGCGGCGATGCGCGCCCGCCTTTGGCCGTCGATGGGGTAGTAGTAAAGCGCAATCATGGCAAGCGCCAGCGAGACCAAGGGGATTACCGTCATCAGCAAGCGTAGGCCCAGCGCTACCGTGGCAGGCTGGACCTGAAGCGTGGGATTGTATCCATGTGTGCCCATTACTACGCTGAACGCGATGGCCTCCAAGGAGACGCTGAACCTCATGATGAACGCGTTGGCGCCGAAATACGCGCCCTCTCGCCGCGCGCCCGTGTTGACCTCGTCTTCATCGATGATGTCGGCGATAAGCACATCCACCAGCACCAGGACTCCAGCCAAGCCTACGCCGGTGAATGCCGTGGTGATCATCACAGTCGCGAGGCTGTTTACGAACGCGAATGGTACTAGGGCGAGCGCAAGCACTGCCACTGCCAGCAAGCTTGTGCGGCGCGGCCCCAACCGGTTTGTGATGCGCCCCCATACCCACACCATCGGTAGGGCAACGAGGAAGATCGGGGCCAGCACCAGCGTGTTTTGGGCGTCGCTCAGGCCGAGCACGTACTTGCAGAAGAAAGGCAGTGTGGCCGGGAGCAGCACGAAAGTGAACTGCACGAAGAGATTCATGATGACGAACGTGAGAAACGACTTGTTGACGAACGTATACTTAAATGCTTCGGCGATCGGCAGGCCCTGCTCATTGCTGAACTCGGGACGTTCCTTCGATCCGAGCAGGCTCAGGA
>CAYYHF010000276.1:0-3421 GCA_964471415.1 uncultured Clostridia bacterium
CCCGTTCTTTGCCTTTAGCTTAAGCGTAATGTCTATTGTAAGAATAGAGTCAACTACTGAGGAGGCGGTTGGAATGTTTGATTCGAATCCGCGGAGAGTCGCGGTAACCCTGCTGCCTGTCGGCGGCATCCAATTGTAGCTTGCCCATGGGAGGAGCTTGCTAGGCACCGCGGTGGTCGGCGGTCGCGGTGAACGGGGATCGTGCGTTGTCGGTCATTGCATTGCAGCATCGGGGTCGTGGCAGCGTCCAGTGAGGGGGCTGCGGCGCGCGGCCCCCTCAGGGGGACGTGGGACGGAAGAAAGGGACATCAAGATCCGGGGAACGAGACCCTGCTAATCACCAGACTGGCCGGCGCTCCTTGGGGGCTTTATCGGTACTTGCAGCCTAACGTACATGTTCCTCTCGTTATCATCGAAGATGGGCAGCTCAACCACTACTTCACACACGTAGTCTCCGATTATCGCATACCCCTTTTCAGCTATGTAGCTGAAAAGCCTCTGAGCGCTCTCTCTTTCGTTCCAGAAACTATGAAAATATATGCAAACATAGTCGCCTCCGGGTATTACCTCTATGCCTTCTTGCTCCTCAAAATCATCATCAACAAACACAAATATCTCTGAGGAGACGAATCTCCCTGCATCGATCATCTCTTTTCGCAGTATGGAACCCACATTGCAGAAGTACACCATGGGCAGGTCCCTGATGATCACCTGTTGCTTCAGTTCCCGCAGAATATACTCATACGTATCGAGTCCGTGGTCATAGATGTTGATGTTTCCGTCATAGCAGAAGACTTTCCTGTCCGGGATGGTCTCAAGTCTGATGACACCTTCCTCAGGCATTCGCAAGTACCTGTCATAGCTCCTGATGCAGGCTTCAACACCCTTTCTCATGTGATAGAGCTTCCTGATCTCCTCATCGATGTTCTTACTCTGCTTCCTGAGGATGTCCTGGATCTCTTCAATGTCTTCCTTCTTGAACTGCTCTCTTGTTTGCTCCAAAGACATTCCCAAGGACTTCATGTACTGAATCATGTCCAGTATTGCGCTCTGCTTGATATCGTAGTACCTGTAGCCGGTCTCCTCATCGACATGCAGCGGTTTCAGCAGGTCGATCTTGTCGTAATGCCTCAGCGTCTGAACGGTAATGTGGTTCAGAGCGGCCATTTTGCCAATAGGCAGAAGCTCCATGTTTCTCACCTCGCCGACTCGGGTGTCTTTGTCTGCATATCCGACGGACTTGCCGGTCCATCGGGCCAAGACAGCTCGCCGCAACTCGACTATAGCATTTACGGTATTGACGCGTAAAGGATGGACCTCTTGGGGGACGGAGAGACCCCGTGGTATCAGCTGCTATTGCCCTATTGTGAAGGTTGTAATAGGGCGAATCACCGACGAGGGCCAACAGCCGTTGCTCATGGCTAATTGGGCGGAGTTCGATATCTGGCTTCATCCATCGTCTTGCGCTGCGAGGATGTACCTTAGGGCCGCGCGTTCTTCAGATGCCGAAGGCCGGTCTGGGGCTGGCGGCCGAGGCAGAGGCGTTCTCTCCACGAAGATGGTCCATGGAGAGGACGCAGTGAATGCCTGCGAGTCGATTCTGAAGTGCTGGACAGTTCCCTGGAGATGTGCGGCGCACCGGACGTCTCGATGCTCGCATCGCAATCTCCGCGATACAGCAGTTCCTGTTCGAGGGGAGCGCCATACGAGCCCTCTGCGATGCCTAACAGGCGTCTAGCACTACACCAATATCATAGATCTGCTGTAGGATGGGCTTGTGGTATATATCGGAGCAACAGATATCATGCCACCATCCAGAAGCCCCGTAAGTGCTAACACCCTTAGCTCATCACTTACAGGATCCGCATCCGATGGGCATCAACGCCCGATCGGAATTTGTTCCCGGGCAGGGAGGAATCTGCGAGTGCATGTGGAATCACAAACCTAACGGCGTCTTCCAGTAGCGCCGGCCATGGGAACATGAGAGGGCAAGGGCGGAGCGCGACAACGCCCTCTTTGTTGGGATGAACCTGCAAGCCCTTGCATAGAACGTAGCACATGCGCGATAAATGCCAAATAGAATCGGTTATCATGTTCTGCAAGCGCTTGCACGAGCTCGCTTAATGAGCATTGGTGAGCATTCAGCCACACATGAGGAGTGCACAAGATGATTACGATGAAGGACATCGCCAGGGAACTCGGAATCAACGAGTCCACCGTATCCAGGGCTCTGAACAACCATCCTCATGTTCATCCGAGCACACGCGAGCGAGTCGCGGAGGCAGCGCGGCGGCTCAACTATCGCCCCAATACGT
The DNA here is from genome assembly GCA_964471415.1 of uncultured Clostridia bacterium. GTDB lineage: Bacteria > Bacillota > DTU025 > DTU025 > DTU025 > UBA5389. The sequence goes on from CAYYHF010000276.1 coordinate 2,316, forward strand.
TGGCCCGTAGTCTGGCCACCAACCGCAGTTACGTTGTGGGGCTTGTGATATCCAACATAGCCAACCTGTTCTTCGCCGAAGTGACGCAGGGGATTGAGCAAGTGGCAGACGCCAATGGGTACAGCGTCATTTTGTGCGACACCGCAAGGGATGCCGCAAAGGAACAACGATATCTGGATCTGCTGGCAAGTAGGCAGGTAGACGGCATTATCTTCATGAGCGGGCGGTTGCCTGCGGACACGGTAGCTGCCATCAGGAGCGTGAAATGTCCAGTGGTCACGATAAGCCGCGATGGAGCGAGCTACGGGATTCCCACAGTACGCATCAACAACAGGGCCGAAGCGGCGAGGGCTGTCAGCTATCTGATCAACCTGGGCCATGCGCGGATAGGTTTCATCAGCGGCCAGCTTGATGATGCTGAGTCCGGGTTGCCTCGGCTCGCGGGGTACAAAGCGGCCCTGGAAGATGCGGGGATCCCGTTCGACCCCTGCATTGTGCAGGAAGGGGATTTCACAATGGAGTCAGGCATGCGCGCGTGTACGCGGCTTCTGGACGCTGCGCCTAGGCCCACCGCGATCTTCGCCGCCAACGACGAGATGGCTATAGGGGCTATGAAAGCTCTGGCGCAACACGGCGTCAGTGTGCCCAAAGACATGGCCGTGGTCGGCTTTGATAACACAGCTCTCGCCCGGGTGGTGACGCCGCCCCTTACCACCGTGGCTCAGCCGCTCAGGGCGCTGGGCTCTACTGCCACAGAGATGTTGATTAGGCTGATGACCGGGCAGGGGCTGAAAGACACTGAGGTAGTCCTCGACTGCCAGCTCGTTGTCAGGTCATCGTGCGGAGGGACGGGGATCTAGCGACTACAGCATCGCATAACCGGATGAAAGGGTGCTAAGTGTGGATGAAAGGGCTGCCATACCTGCCTGGGTTGAACCGCGGATCAGTCGAATCGGAAAGACAGACCTGGTGATTGGGACTCCTAGTTTCAACAACGCAAGTACCATCGGCTATGTGGCAACGGCCGCTGCGGTTGGGGCCCGCGAGCATTTTGCATCGTCGCGGGTTGTGCTTGTCAACGCCGATGGGGGATCGACTGATGGGAC
>CAYYHF010000277.1:0-3417 GCA_964471415.1 uncultured Clostridia bacterium
ATGTCAAAGGCGGGTGCACGGCCTCTATATCGATGGGATGGTCTGGGTAGGCCACCCGTTTGTTGTGTGTCTGGCGTGTCTCGGGGTTCGCGCATTGACGCGTGAAGTGATGATGGAGGACAAACCGCACACCTAGGAGAATACTTGTGTGGTGTAGGCTTACAGGCGGCGCCGCTCGTTTGGGGCGCGCCGCAGGCGAACGCAACGTCCCATTGGGGACGTGCCTGGAGGGATTTGTGGTGAGTTACGTCTCGCTCTACCGGCGATGGCGACCGCAGACTTTCGACGATATCATCGGGCAGGCGCACGTAGTGAGAACGCTGAAGAACGCCATATCGGCCGGGCGGACCACCCACGCCTACATTTTCGCAGGGCCTCGAGGCACCGGCAAGACGTCCACTGCCCGGGTGCTCGCCAAGGCGCTCAATTGCGCAAAGGGTCCTACTCCTGAACCGTGCGGCGAGTGCGTGTCATGTGTGGGCATTCGGGAGGGCGCCGCAATGGACGTCATCGAGATCGACGCCGCGTCCAACCGCGGGATAGACGAGATCCGGGACCTCCGAGAGAAGGTCATGTACGCTCCCACGCAAGGGCGATACAAGGTCTATATAATAGATGAAGCGCACATGCTCACTCAACATGCTTTCAATGCGCTCCTGAAAACGCTGGAAGAACCCCCATCGCATGCGGTGTTTGTTCTGGCCACAACGCAGGCTGAGAACATCATCCCCACGATTCAGTCGCGGTGCCAGCGTTTTGATTTCACCCGACTCACCGTATCCGATCTGGCCGCCCACGTTGTTCGGGTGGCGCAGGCGCAGTCCATAGAGATAGACGCGGACGCAGCCCGGCTTGTGGCCAGGCGCGCCGATGGAAGCGCCCGCGATGCTCTGGGTCTTTTGGAACAGGCCTCAGCCTGGTCGCCGCATGTTACGGTCGAATCGGTCTTGAGCCTGCTGGGAGTGTCCGACTTCGATATCCTGACCAGGTTTGCCGCAGCCCTTGCCGATGATCAGCCGGGACAGGCTTTTCAGATAATACAAGAGGCTGTTGATTCGGGTGTGGATATGCGCCAGTTCCTGCAGGACTTGATCCTGCACTTTCGCAACATGCTAGTGGCGAAGGAATGCCCGGGTCGGCCCGAACTGACGGACGTTCCCGCGGCGGCTTACGCTGCCCTCACTCGTCAGGCGGCCGCGTTCCCTCGCGACCGTCTGATTCGCGTTCTCGGCGCTCTCAGCGAAGGAGAAGCGCAGCTCAGGCGGTCTTTCAATCCTCGACTGGCTCTGGAAGTTACTGTGGCCGGCCTCTACGCTCCATCGGAGCAGGCGGCGCAGGATCCTCCGATGACGCCTGCCGAGCCGGGGGCGACCCGGCCGATGGCTCGGCCCACAGCCCGGCCCGCGGCCAAGCCGGCGGCCAAGCCGGCGGCGCGCGCCGCAAGTCATAGGGCGAAGCAGGAGACAGGGCCTGCTGCAACCGCCGAAGGCGATGGCGGCGATGGCGGAGGCCGATTGTCGGGAATCACCGATGCCCAGTGGCAGCAGGCATTGGCCCGCGTCAAGCCCTCCAACCCATTGCTTGAGGCTCTCTTGAAGGACGTGAGATCAGTCAGGGTCGAGGGCGACTTGGTCAAGATCATATTCGACCCGGCGTGGGCCGTGCATGCGCAGAGGGTCTCCGAGCCTGACAGTCGCAGGCTCATTGCACAGGCCCTCGGTGAGGTGCTGGGCCGTAGTGTTCGTTGCGAATCAACCACAGCGCGCGTTGAGGCGCAGAAGGAGTCGCCGGCGCCCGAGCCGTCCGCGGTGGGCAAATCTGGGTCGCCCGGACTGGACTTTTCGGATGTGCCTGAGGTTCAGGCGGCCATTGATCTGTTCAATCCCAGGGAGATCAAGACTATTAGTGATTGACACAGCGAGGAGGGGCTATGATGGGCGGCAACATGCAGAAGATGATGAAGCAGATCCAGAAGATGCAGTCGGAGATCGAGCGCATCCAGGAGGAGCTGGCAGACGACAGAATAGAGGGCACGGCAGGCGGCGGCGTGGTGCGGGCAGTGGTCAACGGGCACCAGGAGTTTGTCGAGATTCACATAGACGCCAGCGCGGTCGATCCTGAGGATGTGGAGATGTTGGAAGACCTGGTCTTGGCTGCGTGTAGCGAGGCGGTGCGCCTGTCCAAGCAGACGGCTGAGACCAAGATGTCCAAGGTAACCGGGAAGATGTCCATTCCGGGGCTCAGGTTGTAGGTCCATGTTCTATGCAGAGCCAGTGGGACGTCTGATAGACGAGCTTCGCAAACTGCCGGGCATTGGGCTAAAAACCGCGCAGAGGCTTGCCTTTCATGTACTGTCCATGCCCCCAGAGGATGTCCGGAAGCTTTCTGATGCCTTGCTGAACGCTAAGGAGAAGATCCGGCGCTGTTCGGTGTGCGGGAATTTCACCGATGTGGACCCGTGCGGGCTGTGCGCCGATACTTCTCGCGACAGAGCAATCATATGCGTAGTGGAGCGCCCGGAAGATGTGATCGCCATGGAAAGGACGCGGGAATTCCGCGGGGTCTACCACGTGCTGGGCGGCGCGATCTCTCCCATGGAGGGGATCGGGCCCGGCGACATCAGGCTGCGCGAACTGCTGGACCGAGTGAAGGCGGGCGATATTGCAGAGGTCATAATCGCAACGGATCCGAACATCGAAGGAGAGGCTACAGCGATCTACACTTCGAAGCTTCTCAAACCCTTGGGCGTTCAGGTTACTCGGATTGCCCACGGGTTGCCCGTAGGGGGTGACCTGGAGTACGCGGATGAGGTGACTTTGGCGCGCGCTTTGGAGGGCAGGCACCGCATCTAGAGCGCAGGCGTAGGCGGCGGCTGAACCTTGATTTCGCGGATATAAGACATGCTTGCCGGGCATAATCTCAATTTGGAGCGATCTGCTCATGTCTTCTCGCGAAATGGGGGACGCCGCATGAACATACGGGATATCTATCGGCAGATGGCGCGTATGTTGCGCCCGGCGACTTTGGGTTTTGCCGGCGCTGGGGCACGCGAGCCTCTGGAGGAGATGCGCCTTCAGGCGGAGATCCGCGCTGTCTGCGCGCAGATGGAGCAGGCCGACACGGTGTTTGACAATGTTACTGATCCCGACTTGATAGATGCCTCCGTGTTCACGATGCGCGCGTGCGAGCGCCGGCTGGGATACCTGTTCAAGCAGGCCAAAGCGCAGCGTGCTGCGATGGCGCTGGAAGGTGTCGACTCAAGGTGCAATCAGGCGCCTAGAATACCTTAAATTAGCGTTGACAGGCCTGCGAGACGGTGCTAACATAGCAATTGTCGCCCCTGTGCGGGGCGGCTATGAAAAGCGGCGGAGGCCGCGGATGTTCCTTGAAAACCAAACAGCGTGGAGCCTAGAAGTC
>CAYYHF010000278.1:0-3400 GCA_964471415.1 uncultured Clostridia bacterium
ATAGCTTTCCACTGCCAGATCGCGAGCGAGAATGCGGAATTCGACTTCAACGATGTAGTGGATGCTATCTGCGAGAAGCTGATCAGGCGTCATCCGCACGTATTCGCGGACGTAGAGGCCGACGATGCCGGCGCCGTGCTGCGTAACTGGGAGCGCATCAAGCAGAAGGAAAAGGAGAAGGAGTCGGGGAGCGGCGAGCCTGCTTCGATATTCGACGGCATCCCCGGCTACCTGCCGGCGTTGATGCAGGCCGCCAAGATGCAGGACAAGGCGAGCCGTGTGGGCTTCGATTGGCAGTGCGCTGATGATGCCGCCGCCAAGGTGTGGGAGGAGACCGAGGAATTTCGGGAGGCGCTCGCATCGGGGCAGCGAGATCGGATTGAGCACGAGATGGGAGACGTCCTGTTCGCAGTGGTCAACATGGCGCGGCTTTTGGACATGGACGCAGAGGAGACGCTGAGGCGCGCGAACAGCAGGTTCGGCCGCAGGTTCCGCTACATCGAGCGCTGGGCGGATGCTCGGGGCCTGCTCCTTGAGGACATGACGCTCGAAGAAATGGACGCTGTGTGGGACGAAGCCAAGGAGGCTGGGCTGTAGAGAGCGCGCGAGGCACAGGCAGTGTGCGCGGGGCGCGAAGCGCGGGCGAGTGTGCGGCGTGTACGCATGTGCGCGTGTGCATTATGTGTTCTTGGCGGGCATAGACATCCATAGAACCATTGTCCAAAGGAGTGGTGTCTATGGCTGCCAAGGGACCGGATGTATCCGAGGAAATCAGACGAAAGCGGCCGGGGCTTCAGCACAAGCTGGTGTTGATTGACCGCGAGAGTATGACCGTTGAAGGTGTCATGAACGTCGAGAGTTTCGACGACGAGGAGATAATCTTGGAGACCAACGCCGGAGTGCTCACGGTGGTAGGTCACGACTTGCACATCAGGCAACTCAGCCTGGAAGAGGGCGTGATCGAGATCGATGGGTATGTGGAGTCGTGCGACTACTCGGACGAGAATCCTGCAAGGTCCAGAGGAATTCTGGCACGGCTGTTCAGATAGACGGAGGACTCGAAATGCCACTTCATAGCAGAACCAAGCCTCGCAGGCGCAAGCCGCCTGTGCGGCGAAGAGTTGGACCCGGTATAGCTTTCGCGGTAGTGACCGGAGTTCTGGGGGTCTTGATCAGCCCGGTGGTCCTGCTTGTGTCGATCTTCAGGCCCAAGATGCGAGTGGGCAAGCGATGGGTTGTCTCCATTGCCCTGCTCACGGGCATCTGCGTATGTGCAGCATGGGCGGCGGCATCGCGGATCGAGCGCTGGTCTGCTGATGCCGTGAGAATTCTGGGCGCATATGATTCCGCCCGAGTCCAGGTCCGCGATCTCCCGTTTGCCGAGAAGGTGAACTTCGAAGGGCTTCGTAACGGCGTCGACCCGTGCCTTGTAGCGGCGGTAATGTCGCAGAACAGCGGGTTCGAGACGGACGCGGTATCGTGGCGCGGGGCGCGCGGCTTGATGCAGTTGACGCCGACCGTGTGGCAGGAGTTCATGCCCGGCGTCGAGTGCCGGGGTGACCACGCCCCGCCTGCATGCTCCGAGACGTGCATCTACAGCGTAGATGCCAATATCCGCGTGGGCGCCGCCTATTTGCGATACCTGATCGATGCGCACCAGGGCGATATAGTAGCCGCGCTGGTCGCATACGACTTGAGCCGGGACAGCGGCCTTGACAGCCTTCGCAGTTTCGGCGAGCCGGCAGATCCGGGCGAGTCGGTGAATATTGACGTGGGCGGCGCAGAGGGCTTGGGCGTGGGTGAACAAGTGGGCATTGGCGGTGTCGAAGGCTTAGGCGATCCGACCGGCACTGATGCGGGCGAGCCCTATGAGCTCGCCGAACAGCCGCAAGGCTACGTTAGGAGCATGATACAGGCGTGGGTCAACTACCGTGGAGAGTATGGGCGATCCAGGAGCGCGCTGTTTGTAACGGCTGCGGCGGTCCGCGCGGGGGCTGGGTGGGCGGCCGTAGGGCTGCTTTGCTTGCTGGCTGTATGGGCGGGAGTGAGGTATCCCAGCCCTGACCTGCCCAAGACGCCCGGGTTCGACCAAGACCTGCAGCCAGGGCGGCAGGAGGAGTGCGCCGGTGGAAACCCTGACGTGGCAACTGCGGGCGATGCTTGCGGCTTTGACAGCGGGAGTGCTGATGGGGCTGCTTTTTGACCTCACCGCCTTCTTCAGGCGGCTCATGGGCTCAGGCCGACTCGCTACTGCCTGCGCTGATCTGGCCTTCTGGCTGTTTTCGGCTGCCATGACATTCGCCATGCTCATGCAGGCCAATCGCGGAGAGGTGCGCGTGTTCGTTCTGGCCGGCATCGCGGCTGGGTTCTGGGTATATTCCGTAACTGTCAGGTACGGTGTGTCCCCTGTTCTGCTTTGGTGCGAGTGGGCGGTACAACGGAGCGGACACTCGACTCGGCGTATCTGTCGTTGGGGTCCGAGGGCCGTTGGAAGAATGAATCGGGCAGTTCGGAAGGGATTTCTGAAAATGCGGCGAACACTACCGCAGCTCTCGCAATTCGCACAGTTCCCGCAGTTCGCGCGACTGGCGCAGTCTCTGCGGTTCTCACGATCCCAGCGATCCCAGCGGAGCATGAAGGTCAGGACCCGCTGGGGCCGGGGACGGTCGGGCAGGTGATCGGCTGGCGCTGCGAAGGGGGGAAGGCTCTGTGTCTTCTAAACTAACAGTGGTTCTTGCGATACTGCTCACAGTGTGCGTTGGTTTAACCTACATAAACGGTCGCATGAAATGCGCGGATCTGGAGCGGGAGACTGAGAGACTGCTCGAGGAGTGCAGAGTGTGGGAGCTGATGCGGGATGAACTTCAAAGGGAGATAGACACAGCCAACACCCACGACTACGTGGAACGAACCGCCCGCGAGAAGTTGGGCCTGGTTAAGCCGGGCGAGACTCTTTACTTGGTTGCACAGCCCGATCCCAGTGGGTTTTCACCGGTCGAGAGGCGCCCTGGAAAGCCCATAGAGATAGGCGATTGACTCGGCGGGCGAATCGGGAATTGGACTGCAAATCGCGATCCAATGGTGTTCCAGTGATTGACACTGTGCCGAGAACTCGTGTATAATGAAAATAACTTCGGTCGGGGCGCAACCCCGGATCATCAAACAGGAGGATCTGTCTTAGCATGTCGTCAATTGAGGTCGGCTCAATCTTGGAAGGCCGCGTCACAGGAATCACCAGGTTCGGAGCATTCGTTGACATCGGTGAAGGGAGGACGGGCCTAGTCCACATTTCCGAGATAGCCGATGCTTTCGTCCACGATGTCAATGATTACCTGAAACATAATGACATAGTAAGGGTCAAAGTTATCGCCGTGGAGAGTGGTCGAGTGGGGCTCTCCAT
>CAYYHF010000279.1:0-3398 GCA_964471415.1 uncultured Clostridia bacterium
ACATTCTGTTCAATACGGTACAGAAGTAGACCGGATAACGCTGTGGGCGAGCACCCGACTGCTTTTCGGGGTTTTCCGACTTCGGGTGTTCGCCTCCGGGCTAACTAGGGGAGGGTGAGTCTCTTGGGACTGAGCGTATTCATAAGCGCTGACATTGAGGGCACGGCGGGCGTGGTCAGTCTGCTGCAATGCGTGCCTGGAGAAGCCGAATACGAGATGGGCAAGCGTCTGATGACAGGTGAAGTGAACGCGGCTGTTCAGGGCGCGATTGACGCAGGTGCCAGCCGGATTGTGGTGTGCGATGCGCATGCGAACATGCAGAATATACTACCTGAGCAGTTGCTTCCCGAGGCTGAGCTCGTGCGGGGAGCGATCAGAGATTCTCTGCAGATGCAGGGTATCGACGACACCTACGATGCACTCCTCCTGACAGGAGCGCATGCCGCGGCCGGTACGCACAGGGGAGTGCTGGACCATTCCTGGGTGAGCAGGATGGTCTACAACATCCGAATCGATGGCGCAACGCTCAACGAACCGTGTCTGAACGCGATCACGGCCGGCTACTACGGAGTGCCGCTGGTGATGGTGAGTGGGGACTGCGCCATGGTTGAACAGACCAAGGCGGTCATGCCGGATGTCAGGGGCGCTGTGGTCAAGGAGGGGTATAGCCGCTACTGCGCGCGCTCGCTCCATCCTGAGCGGGCAAGGGCCCTCATACGTGAGACAGCAAGAGAGGCGCTGGAGAATCTCGAGCAGTTCAAGCCGGTATCGGTGCCCAACCCCCTCTGCATGGAGATTGACTTCTACCGAACCGACATGGCAGACGCAGCTGAGCTAGTTCCGGGCGTGAAGCGACTGGGATCCCGAACCGTCTCGTTCACTGGCCATCCTGAGGAAGTATTCAGGGTTCAGGAACTGGTTTTGTATCGTCTGAAGTACGAGATGTGAGCGCGATGATGTGAGTCAGCCCCTGTGGGAAGGAGCGCCTGCGACATGGACAAACCACTGCTAGAAGTGCGGAACCTCAAGACATGCTTCTACACTGAGGACGGCGTAGTCCCGGCCGTAGAGGATGTAAGCTTCTCGCTGGGCAAGGGCGAGACCATCGGTATCGTCGGCGAGAGCGGAAGCGGCAAGAGCGTCACAGCTCTTTCGGTGATGCGGCTCATCCCGTACCCGCCCGGCAAGATAGAGTGCGGCGAGATCATCTTCAAAGGAGAGAACCTGCTCGCCAAGAGGATGGACGAGATGCGGCGCATCCGGGGCAATGATATCGCCATGATATTCCAGGAGCCGATGACAAGCCTGAACCCTGTTCTCACTGTAGGACAACAGATAGCGGAGGCCATACAGCTACATCAGCAACTTGGAAGGGAAGACGCGAGAGACAAGGCCGTGAGCATGCTCAAGTCGGTGGGGATCCCCTCGCCCCAGCGCCGCGTGGACGACTATCCGCATCAGATGAGCGGCGGAATGAGGCAGAGGGTGATGATCGCCATGGCGCTTTCGTGCAACCCTGAGCTCCTAATCGCTGATGAACCGACTACGGCTTTGGATGTGACGGTGCAGGCGCAGATTCTAGAATTGATGATGGCTCTCAAAGACGATCTTGGCGCCTCGGTGATGTTGATCACCCACGATCTCGGAGTCATTGCGGAGACCGCCGACCGCGTCATAGTGATGTATGCCGGCAAGATCATGGAGAATGCGGGCGTCAAGGAGCTGTTTCGAAAGCCCGCCCACCCATACACCGTGGGCCTTCTGGGGTCCATACCCAATCTCAACGAAGACCGGGCGCGGCTTCAGTCTATAGATGGCGTAGTTCCGAGTCCATTTGACATGCCCAAAGGCTGCAGATTCCATCCCCGATGCAGCTTGGCAATGGACATCTGCCGGAACGAGGAGCCTGGGTTTGTGAGCATTGCCGATGGCCATGATGTTCGGTGCTGGAAGTACGCGTAGGGGCAGCGGGCTGCAGGCTGCGGGCTGCGGGCGGAGAAGTGAGGAGGGCCCAAAATGGCAGAAGCGCTTCTTGAGGTAAAGGATCTTGTGAAACACTTCCCCACAAAGAGCAAGGGAATGTTCTCGAAGCGAACAGGTGTTGTCAAAGCCGTGGATGGCGTGAGCTTCTCCATCCAACGCGGAGAGACACTGGGCCTTGTTGGAGAGAGCGGATGTGGGAAGTCGACCACAGGCAGGCTGATACTGCGGCTGATCGAGCCTACATCGGGCGAGGTCGCCTTCGACGGGACGGATGTACGCGGGCTTGGCAAGCGAGACCTTCGAGCTTTGCGCAGGGAGATGCAGATAGTGTTCCAGGACCCGTACGCATCGCTCAACCCGAGGATGACCGTGGGGCAGATCGTGGGCGAACCGCTGGACGTTCACGGTGTCCCGAACGGCGGCGGGAAGCAGCAGCGAATTCAGGAACTCCTGGATGTAGTGGGCCTTTCCGCATACCATGCAAGTCGATACCCGCACGAGTTCTCGGGAGGGCAACGGCAGAGAATCGGGATAGCCAGGGCTCTCGCGGTCAACCCCAAGCTGATTGTGTGCGACGAGCCGGTATCGGCCCTCGACGTGTCGATTCAGGCTCAGGTCATCAACCTTCTGCAGGATCTTCAGGCGAATCTGGGGTTGACGTATCTGTTCATCGCCCACGATCTGAGTGTGGTGAAGCACATAAGCGATCGGGTGGCGGTGATGTACCTTGGAAGACTGGTTGAACTCGCCTCCAAGGAGGCCCTGTACCGTTCGCCCATGCATCCCTATACCCAGGCCTTGCTTTCTGCTGTGCCGGTGCCCGACCCTGAGCGGAAGAAGCATCGAATCCTGCTTGAGGGGGAGATACCCAGCCCCATCAACCCACCGTCAGGGTGCAGATTCCATCCTAGATGCCCACACGCCCAGGAGATATGCTCGGCAGAAGACCCAGCGTTCACCGAGATAGAGACAGGGCATTTCGTTGCCTGTCACCTTCGTGAGGCATGTGAGGGCGAAGAGGGAGGAGTTGCCTGATCTACGGAGAGGACTGGCAACGTGGCATACCATGCATTGATGATGTGTGGTCGTGGTATTCGATGGCCAGGCTGGCGCTAATCGAGTACAAGCAGAGGATCAAGGCTTCAATATCGAGCAAGCGCACACAGCATCCTGACTTCGTCTGAGCAGGTATTTCCGCGAAGTATACAAGCTAACGGGCAAGAGAGTATCGCTTGAGGAGCGCATTTTGGCAGGATGGAAACGCTGGCACCCCGAGCTGAAGCCCATCTTCAGCACCCTTGACGGCATAGAATGACGGGTTATTGACCCAATTGGGCGTCCTGCATATGGAAGTTACTTCCTTGTACTCTTCGCTCTGATGGTGTATTGTCGGAGTAGGAGGCGAGGACGATGTC
>CAYYHF010000280.1:0-3368 GCA_964471415.1 uncultured Clostridia bacterium
ACGGATTTCTGCACCTCCTACCTGCACCTCACCTATTCTCCTTGCCTACCCGCATTCCTTCAAGAAAAGACACTCGGAGTAAGCAATCCATGCCAGAGCTGGTTAAACAAAAATAGCGTCCCTATTCGAGACGCCTTTTCGCATATGTTCGGAAAACCCAGTCCGCTGCCCCCGCCTTGTTCCCCCCTCGAACTTACTCAGGACCCGATGCCGCCGATGCGGAGCGCGCAGCCACCACTTGCTGCGGCGCGGATGAGGGCGAAGGCTGCTCGAGTGCCGCGCATGGTCGCACCCCGGCCAGCTCGAACGCCTCCGCGATGTCCTCCACGGCGATCACATGACACCCTTCCACCTGCGCCAGCCTGTCTTGCCAGTTCTCCTTGGGAATCAACACCCTGAGCGCGCCGGCAGCGGCGGCCGCGTTCACCTTAGCCACAACCCCTCCCACCGGCTTGATCTGGCCGCGCACGGAGATCTCGCCTGTCATCGCCAGGTTGTTGTCGATGGGAACACCGTTCACTGCAGACAGAACTGCAATCGCCATGGCTAGCCCAGCCGATGGTCCGTCCACAGGAGCGCCCCCGGGGAAATTCACGTGGACGTGGAAGTCGCGCATTTCAATCTGGAACCTGACCCTCAGAACCGTGCACACGTTGTCCACAGAACTCCGCGCCATGCTGCGGCGGCGCAAGACGCGCCCGCCATCTCCCTGCTCTTCCTCTTCCACGACTCCCGTCACCGTAAAAGAACCCGGCCCTGCCTGCGCACGGGCGGCGGTCGCTTCCACTTCGATGACCGAACCAACGCCGGGCCCCCACACCGCCAAGCCGTTCACAACACCCACAGCGGGCGCGTCAGGAACGCGTTTTTCCGGACGAAGCGAATACTGACCGCTTTCCACCACCCACTCCATGTCCGCCGCGCACAGGGTCTTGCGCCCCTCAGTCACCGACACGCCCATGGCGAGCTGGACCATGTTGACCGCGTCTCGCCCGTTCTGCGCATATTTCTTGACGATGTCGATCACACCATCCTCAAGGCCCATGTTCGCCCTGTCGACAGCGCGCGAGGCAATCGTCCCGACCTCGTCAGGAGAAAGAGCACGGAAATAGACTTCCAGACACCTCGACCTGATCGCCGGGGGAATATCTCGGCTGGATCGGGTAGTGGCGCCGATCAGGCGGAAATCGGCCGGCAGACCGTTGCGGAATATGTCGTGGATATGCTGTGGTATGTTGCTATCGTCCGGGCTGTAGTATGCAGACTCAAGAAACACCTTCCGGTCTTCCAGGACTTTGAGAAGCTTGTTCATCTGTATCGGATGGAGTTCGCCAATCTCGTCTATGAACAGCACGCCGCCGTGGGCGCGCGTCACAGCGCCCGGCTTGGGCTGGGGAATCCCCGCAATGCCCAGCGGCCCCGCGCCCTGGTATATGGGGTCGTGGACCGATCCAATGAGAGGATCTGCAATTCCCCGATCGTCAAAGCGCGCGGTGTTGGCGTCCATCTCGACGAATGCGGCGTCCGACCTGAACGGCGACAGGCTGCTTTTCTTGGCCTCTTCCAGCACAACGCGGGCGGCGGCGGTCTTGCCCACGCCCGGCGGGCCGTACACGATGACATGCTGCGGGTTCGGTCCGCACAGCGCGGCGCGCAGAGAGCGCAGCGCATCCGGCTGCCCGATCACGTCTTCAAAGCACCTTGGTCTGGTCAACTCGGTGAGGGGTTTGGTCAGACAGATGCTGCGCATGTCGCGCAGCTTGTCCAGCTCGCGCCGGGACTCCCGACCCACTGCGCCTTTTGCGCCTTGCTGCGCTCGGAGGAGGTTCCAAAAGTAGAGGCCGATGACGACCGCGAAGAACAGGTTGATCAGTCCGAGCACGCCAATGCTGTTCACCGCCGTTCCCTCCTGTTGGCCCTGTCCTCCTCCGTGCGCAATCCGCAGAGTCCGCGCCATCCGCGCCGCTCAGGGTGTATCATGCCCCGGCGAAAATCAACTATCCCGGCGGGCCAAAGGCGCTCGCCGGGATAGAAACACAGTAATCAGCGCAGCATCAGGCTGGATCAGGCGGTTTCTTCCTTCTTGCGCGCGGATTTCTTTTTCTCCGACAGCATCAGGGTAGGGGCGCCCTGCCCATCCACGGCTTCCCGCGTTACCACGACCTTCTGAATGTCGGCGCGGCGGGGAATCTCATACATCAGATCCAACATGAGCTTCTCCATGATCGACCTGAGACCGCGGGCACCGCCTGCACGCGCGATGGCCTTCTGGGCAACGGCGACCAGAGCGTCCGAGGTGAACTCCAGGTCCACACCGTCCAGCTCAAAAAGCCTCTCATACTGCTTGACCAGCGCGCTCTTGGGTTGGGTGAGAATGCGCACCAGAGCGTCCTCGTCCAGAGCGTCCAGGGGCACCACAACCGGAAGCCGGCCCACAAACTCCGGGATCAGACCGTATTTCAGCAGATCTTCAGGCATGATCTGCCGCAGGATCTCCCCGATCTCGCGGTCGACCTTGGGCCTCACCTCAGCCCCGAACCCAAGCGTCTTGCGACCGATGCGGTTCTCGATGATCTTGTCGATACCCTCGAACGCGCCGCCGCAGATGAACAGGATGTTCGTGGTGTCGAGCTGTATGAACTCCTGATGCGGATGCTTCCGCCCGCCCTGCGGAGGAACGCTCGCCACGGTACCCTCGAGGATCTTGAGCAGCGCCTGCTGCACGCCTTCGCCCGACACGTCGCGGGTGATGGACGGGTTTTCAGACTTGCGAGCGATCTTGTCGACTTCGTCGATGTAGACTATGCCCCGCTCTGCGCGCTCTATGTCGTAGTCGGCGTTCTGGATCAACTTGAGCAGGATGTTCTCCACATCTTCGCCAACGTAACCGGCTTCTGTAAGCGATGTGGCATCGGCGATGGCGAATGGGACATTCAGGATCTTGGCGAGAGTCTGCGCCAGGAGCGTCTTGCCGCACCCAGTGGGCCCGAGCAGCAGAACGTTGCTCTTCTGCAGCTCAACATCGTCCATACGCGAACTCGCATTGATCCGCTTGTAGTGGTTGTATACCGCCACCGACAGGGTCTTCTTGGCATCGTCCTGCCCTATCACGTATTCGTCGAGTACGGCCCTGATCTCGTGAGGTTTCGGGATGTCCGTCAGATCGGCGCCCGAAGGGCCGCCCACCTCTTCTTCGATTATCTCGTTGCACAGCTCGATACACTCGTCGCAGATATACACTCCGGGCCCTGCAATGAGCTTCTTCACCTGCTCCTGGGCCTTGCCGCAAAACGAGCACTTGAGCTGGGTCTTATCGTCGGTGTACTTGAACATGTGACCACCTCTCGGCTAGGGCTTGCCGGCCTTGC
>CAYYHF010000281.1:0-3364 GCA_964471415.1 uncultured Clostridia bacterium
GCCCGCCACTGGATTTGAAGTCCAGGAGGCCCACCAGGACCAATCTACTCCCGCGCGTTCAGGCAGCACTGGCCTGAACACGCTCACATTATAGCCCAATCCTCGACACGAGTCGAGGGCAGCCAATCGCGGCGGCCATCGCGGTATCGCGGCCATTGCGTTGGCAGCGGGCGCGAACGCGGGCGGGATCCCGTGAAGGCTTTCCGCCGAGACAGAGCCGAGGAGAGCGAGAATCGCCGAGTGTCGGGTCTCACTAGGGGTTTTTGCCTATCTGCCGGGTTTCCCGCTGCCTCGATTCTCGACACATAGAGACAAAGACGAATGCGGACGAAGCCAACGCGGACGCGCGGTCGCACCCTGCTCGTATCTCTTTGTCCTCCGTGCCTCTATGCCCGCTGCCCATCTCCAGTTTGTGTCAGGTGCCTGAGAGCCATGTGCCGCGATTCTCGTTTCGACTGTCCCAGCTGGCGGTTGACTGAGAGCGTCATCCGGCAGGCCCGCTCTATCCCGGTCTGGGCTGGGAGTATGCTTTCAGGGCTTCGAGGAGCAGTAACTTGGCCGCGGCCCCGGGGGCGGTGTGGCTCAGGGCTGCCGTCCTGAGGTGCCAGGAGAAGTAGCGAAGCAGGTACTTGGTGGCCACGCCGCGGAACGAGCGCAGCCAGTACCGGAAACGGTACATTAGGCTACGGGCGTTTCGGACGTGGTAGAGAGGGCCAGGATCCAGGCGATCCGAGGAGTTGGAGCGTCCCTTGCGTCCGCCGATCCAGTTCACGCGACCCGGCCAGTCCATTCGGGCGGATAACGAAGCGTGTACGTTACGCGCGCACAAGTCGGCCTTCTCCGATACCATGCCCCGAAGCGTGTCCGACAGGCGCTCTTTGTGAAGAACCACTCCTGCTCTGGCTCGGCCGGGCCGGTCCACCGCAACTACAAAAGTCGCCAGGCGGCTCTTGGGATGAAAACGGCGATATACCAGTTGGTTGCGGCGTGTGGTCTGGTCCAGATTGTCCACGTTGGCGCCGGAAGGAACTCGGGAGCCTTTGAAGGAGCGTATTATGGGCCATTGGGCCGTTTCGACGATGCCGTTGCAGACGCTCTCCGAGTCCGCCAAGGCCAAGGCAGCTGTGAGCCGGTGGCGCCAGGCGAAGGCGGTGTTTTTGGAGATCCCCAGTCTTCTTGCGGTTTCGCGCACAGAGAGGCCGTCAACCATGCATAGGCAGAAGTCAAGCCACAGGTCACGCCGACGAAGGCCGTGAAGAATGGTGCCGCTCAGGTCGGTGAAGTGGAAGGAACACTCCTCGCACCTGTAGCGCTGGATGCCGCCTCGGGTACCGTAGCGAACGGCCCGCGCGCTGCGGCACCGAGGGCACGCGGGTCCGCCGGGCATGAGAGCGTCCCGGACTTCCCCCACGTACAGCTCCTGTCGAGGAGTCTTGGCAGGAAGCTCGCCGCGCTCTGCGCTCAATGATGGCGCGAGCGCGGCGAGCCTCTCCTCAACCGGCCGCTCACAGCCGGGAAAAGGTCGAGAGACCGCACGGAGCACGGATGCTGACAGCACGAACAGCACCACCTTCGGGTTGTATTTGCGGCGCTCGTGGGGCCGCGACTGCGTCATGCGTCAACCACGGATTGGGACAATCGAAACGAAATTTGCTCATAGTAGGCGCCAAACAGCTTGTCATGAGCCTCTCGGGCTCCCCACGGTGTAGAGCGGATACGCCTGCAGCTCCTCATCGCCGTAGAACACTCTCAACCATCCGGCGTGCTGCCCAACGCGGGCCTTCGCCTGCAGGCGCTCCGGCACTTCCACCCGGGTGCTGAGTGCATCGACTTCATCGCAACGCACAACTACGCATACATCGCGCGCGGTGGCGAGTCCCACTGTGGATCGCCCGCGCGGCCCGGCCAGGGCGTCCGCTACGGGCTGTCCCGCTTTGGCTAGGTCCGCTCGAACGAAATTGGCGAACCCGTATTCCAGCAGGGCGGACGCATCGTGAAATCGTGCATTGGATCGCAGCACAACCGCGATGAACTGCAGTCCGTCTCGGGTGGCGGAGGCCGCCAAGCAATGCCCTGCTCGGCTGGTGGTCCCTGTCTTCACGCCGTCCGCCCCGGCAACGCTCCACAGCAGTCTGTTGGTACTGTAAGTCAGCTGTGCCTTGCCACCGGCCAATTGCGATGACCAAAGCTCCGGGCAACCCACTATGTCGGCGAACTTGCGCAGGCGAAAACCCCAGATGCACATGAGGGCGATGTCGTAGGCTGTGGAGTAGTGCCCCGGCGCCGACAGGCCGTGGGGATTGACGAAATGTGTGCGTTTTAGCCCCATGCTGGCGGCTCGCGCGTTCATCAGCTCCACGAATCCCGCCACAGTCCCTCCCACATGCTCTGCCACAGCGGTCGCGCCATCGTTTCCCGACCGCAGCATCGTGGCGCGTATGAGCTCTTCGAGCTTGTAGCGTTGGCCCGCTGTCAGGCCCAGGGAGGATCCGGGCACTCGGGCCGCCTCCCGTGATATCTGCACTACATCGGCCAAATCGCCGCGCTCGATGGCGACTATGGCGGTCATGATCTTGGTAATGCTGGCAGGCTCCCTCGCCTCGTGTTCGTTGCGGGCGAACAGGATGGTGCCTGTTGCAGCTTCTACAAGGATCGCGGCCCTCGCGGCAACGTTCGGCCCCACTTCATATCCCCGGTGATAGACTAGGTCCTCGTAAGGAGACGGATTCACGTAGGGGGTCGCGCACGGGGCCGGATTCCCGGGCATTCTCGGTGCCGGCGCCCAGGAAACGATGACTGCCGTTGCAGCCGCCGCCAAAGCCAGTAGAACGGGGACGTAGCAAAGCGCCGGGGCTCTGCCGGCGCTCTGTCTGATCGAATCCAAGGCTCGATTCCTCCAGGCCTTCCCGCTCGGCGAAGTGTTCTATGCCTACGCGGGTTGGGTTGGGGCTAGAACGTTCGCCAGGCGCCATCTGACTCATCTGAAGTCGACGGCACGGCGGATGCGACCAGAGACGGGTTGTAGGGGCATTTCCGACACCGTTCCCGCGCGATGAACATCTTGAGCGTATCGGGCGCTTCGATCACGGGCAAATCCCCAGTCATTATCGCGGTGCGCCCTGCAGGCGTGAGTAGGATGACCGGTCGTCTTCCGTATGAAGACCGAAGATAACCGCCAGCTATGAGCTGGTCTATGATGGCAGTGACCTGTGCCAGCGTGAATCGATCCAGGGCCCCGTAATGGTTGATTCGGGCAAGATCCATCTTGACAATGTCCTGCGCAAGCGAACCCTTGAGTATCCGCGCTATCTTGGACTTTCCTACGTGCCACGGGATCGAGTCTACGCATTCGAGCACGACCTGC
>CAYYHF010000282.1:0-3364 GCA_964471415.1 uncultured Clostridia bacterium
GAACATTCAGAACCGGTGTAAAAGTAGTTACTATCATTTCTTTGCCCGTAAGCAGCGTTGGCGGAGTGAGTATACAATCGTACCCGTTCTCCGACAGGCCGATAGCGGCATTACCGGTAATGATGTTGCCGAGTTCAGCTACAGCGCTCTTTGCTAGTTCGTCGAGTTCCTCCACTGGTTCGCCCATCAACGCAGATGCGATGCGCAGGGCTACCCGTTCCTCAAAGGTGTATATCACCTGACCTTCAAGCTGACCCGTGACTCCAATGATTGTGTTGACATCCGCGCCCTTGAGCGGGCCTTGCTGAAGCGCAAGGGAGTCGCGCATCACGTTCATCCCGAATTCCTTCTGGAACACCATAAACACTGCGGATGCAAAAGGATTCACAAATTCTGCCTTCATTCCTCGCCCTCCGTTCCCTCCTTAACCTCTATCGGCCGTATGGTTCCAGTTCTTTAGCCCGAGTCCGCAAGAAAAAACAGCATCACCCCAAAGAAGAGGAAATGCTTCTGCCAGCTCAGCCATGAACCGTTCATTTCGCCACACAGCCATCTGGCGAAATGACGCCGCCGCACGTGCGGGAACTTGTGATAACACCGACTCGACATCCCCGACAAGCTGGCCATAACGCATCGCGAACGCTACGGCGCACTCCCACCTGTCCGCAGTGAATCCCGGTCTGTGACTCACAATCCGCATACAGCCTTCGCCCACATCGTCCAGTCGATCACCCACCCGAGTATCGCCCATGTCAATACCGCACAACCGCCCCGAGCTCACATCGATCACGAAGTTGCCCAGGTTCATGTCGCCCACCAGCCAGGAATGCGCAATACCCTCTTCGCGGACGCCATCAACCGCCCTGTCAACCGCCAGTGCCTCGTGGCACCTGAAAACCCATTCGGCCAGCTCACACGCGAGCATGGGATTCCAGTGAACATCCCGAAGCACCGGACCGTCAACATACAGACGCAGCAGCGCGCGGTGGCTCGATCCCACCAGACGGGGCGTCAACACCCCTGCCTGCCCCAGCCGAGCAAGCGCCCATGCTTCCCTGCCCGCGCGCTCCATGCTATCGCCCTGACCGGGGTGTGCATCTCCGTATACCTTGAGGACCATTGTCAGCGCGCCGCCTCGTGCACGCGCCGCCGCGGGAGCAGCCACTCGCAGCAAGAGCGTATCGCTCTTTCGAGTGGCCAGCGTCAGTAGCGCCTGAGCGCCCTCTGCTGCCGCCGCCAGCAGAGGCCGAGTCTCCGCCGCAGGATGCGCCGGGCTCAGCTCAGCGAGAACCCGGAGAACCTGAGTGCCCTGGCGGGACTGGAATGCCTGTGTCGTCATGGCCCTAAAGCCGCCTTATCTCGACCTTGAACTCGCTTCCGCATCTGTACCCCTTCAGCGATGAAAGCATGCCGAGCACGGTTCGGGAGACAAAGTCCTGCACAAAGGGGACCATGAGTATCTCCTCACCGTCCACATACACCGCAGCCTCGAACCTACCGTCCAGGTCGGGCTGTGGGGCACAGGGATTCGAAACCCTGGAAACGCCGGCCCCGCGGTCCTCGTGGTCGGACTTAGGGACATTCTGCTCTAGCAGGTCAACTACCTCCTTCGCCCGCGATGTGGCATCGATAACCGGCACACCCTGCCATAAGTCGAGTGTCTCCGCCACCGCTCCGCAGATGAGGAATGTGCGCTCATCCAAACGCTGCTCGATATGGTGTTCGGCCGCGGCGCATACTATGCGTGGATATGGTTCGCGGTGGGCGCCCTCAATGATGACCCAATCAGTATCGTAAAAACGCAGTATATCGGCGTACGCGAGCCGGCCTCGGTACATGACGGCGGTCTGCGCATCGCTTACAGCCGTGACAACCGCAGCCCCGGCGGCGCGGTGCCGATCCGTGTTGGTCCCGGCCTGGTCGATGGAGAACTCCTGCGTACCCACGCTCTTGATCGTGCCAACAGTGTAGCCGCGCCTCGCAAGTTCGCTGATCAAGTGCTCTATGGTGGTGGTCTTGCCGGAGTGGTGCACCCCGGATACTGCGAACACCCTCATATAGTCAACTCCCGTCCCTCGAACTCCCGTCCCTTGATCTAGCAATGGCAGCTGAACGGCGGTAGATGGCGCACGCGAATACTCCCCCGATGGAACCGGATATCGCGCCCACCCCCATCGACAGAACCAGAACCGGAAGTGGAATCCGGTACACCATGTAGCACATGAGTACTACTCCGGCGGCATTGGCGGCAGCTCCGGCCAGCATAGCCAGTCCGAGCGGAAGCCTCGGCCCACCCGCCGGGCCAAGGCGCAATACCAGGTCGGCTGCCACCCCCGGCGCCATGTAGATTAGCAGCATCCACGGCCCTTGAGGCCCTGGAACGCCTGTTACCCACGCCAAGCCCGCCTGCACAACCCCCACCAAGGTGGCCGCCCAGGGCTTGCCCGTGAACGCGTGCCCCAAAATGAGCCACATCATGTATATGCCGCCAATCAGCGAACCGCCGGGCAACCCAAGAGGAATTGCCACAACCCGGATTACCGGCACGACCAGCGGCTTTATGGCGATTCCCAACGCTGCAAGAATAGCTATGAAGACCAAGTCGCGAGCGGTGTATCTCGGCGGCGCTGTCGCCATTTCCGGGATTCCCCCCACCATCAGCACCCCGCAGCCGACTGGCTTGCAACGGATGCGAGACAGGCGCGAGACTAGCACGAGACCACCACAGCCCGCTCGGGCGGCGCAGGCAACACGGCCGAGGCATCGAACACGGCAAGTGTAGTCGCGGCGCGGCCAGCCCGGCCAGCACGGCCCAGCACAGGCAACGAAGCAAGGGCAGTCAGCGCAGCCACCGCAGATAGTGCAGCCGCCGCAGTCAGTGCAGTTTCCGGTGTATTCTAGTACAGACTCTGGTTTTCCTCCCCGATGACTGCAACACAGGCACCGCGGGGCTGCTTGGTCGTGATTCCAGCCGGCCCCAACATACCCATCGTGCGCATCCTATTCACTAGAGGCAGCTGAGTAACCGTCAAACAGCACCCACATGCATCTCTCGGCGGCAATCCCAGCCGGCAATCGCGCACGTGGAAGCAAATCAGGTTGGCTATGCCGCGGCATAGCCTTCCTTTCTTCCCCTCTTCCCCTCGTTGCGCCATTTCGTGTCGCGGTCGCGGACGCCCGGCCGGCGCGCCGCGGCCCGCGCAAAAGGGAGCGCCGCGGCCCGGGCCTTGTAGCTGGGGCTCGCGTGTGGGAAGAACTTGCTGCGCAATGCGGTCGCCAACGTTGGCCGCGAACCTGTATCCTACGACCCAGCCTTTGCGCCTACCCTGGGTTCTACGACCCAGGAGGGCGGCGAAACGCCGAC
>CAYYHF010000283.1:0-3359 GCA_964471415.1 uncultured Clostridia bacterium
GGAGATCTTCCCGATCTCGATGAATCCGCGGGCAGGGTCATCACGCCTCATCTCGGCAAACGGACCGGGAGTACCGGCTGTGGTCCCTCTCTTCTCGAAAAGCTTCTCCGAGGGCTTAAGCCAGGTGCACGCCTCAAAGGAGTAATCAATCTGTTTCTCGTCTTGCCTGCTCTCCACGCACAGAGTGGCCTCAAATGTGCCGCCCTGCGCGCTGGGCAGGCACCACCAACGGCCGCCATCGTAGTACGGGCGGTCGGTCTGGGCGCCCCACTTGATGTAACTGGATTCGCCGAAATAGCCGAGAACAGGCGCGCACAGCGCCCGCGCGGGGATCATCAGCACGATGCCGATCAACGCTAGTGCAAAGACCATCGCAAACAGGGGTTTACCTTTCATCTCAGTTTTCCTCCTTGTGCCTCATTCATCTGGTAATCACAGGGACGATGCCGGTTTCATGGCGGAACCTCTCGGCAATTCTCTCAACCTCTTCGTCATCAATCGCCGCATGAAGGAGTCGAGTAGACTGCACTCGTTTGTCCGTGCCGTAGGTGAGCGAGATGTAATCCGGCCCGATTTCCACAGCCTTCAGGAAGGTGCCCTCCTGGTTGAACTTGATGACTCTCGAGTCCAGCAGGATGCCGAAGTACGAGACGAATACATCGATATCATCGACTCCATCGCTGATGACAGCGGCGCGAATGTGCAAAATCTGATTCTCCGCAATGAGTTTCGCTATTCTCAATTTGCGGCATTCTTGCGCCCACAAGGCCACCGTGCAGACGCTCGCCGGAAGGCTGACGGTCAGAAGTATCTGAGTTCGAATCTCAGGCACCGTTCTGCCGCAGGCAAGAATCACAACACTGACCGCCATGCCGATGCCAGCGGCAGTCGCGAAGATGTAGCTTCGTCGCCGTATGGCCTTCACAAATACCCCCTCTTTCCGGCAAGCGCTTCGACCTGTCAGGAGAAGCGTAACAGCTCGCGCGCGAAAGGCCATCACCCGAATCGGGTGATTGTACGGCAATCATCAGGGGGTCGGGGCGAGAAAGCCCCCGCCCGGGTTGGGTGGGGGCATGTGTTCGCCCTGGTCTGGGCTGGTTTACTGATTTCGGAGTGTGACGTCCGCATTCGCCAGTACCATGTCGATTAGTTCTTCCCGGCTCTTGATGCCCAGTTTGGAGTAGATGTTCTTCACGTAGTACTTGACCGTGTTTTCGCTGATGAACAGCTCCCCGCCGATCATCTTATATGTCTTTCTCTGAAGAAGCAGGGAAGCAACTTGGCGCTCCCGCTCTGAAAGGCCTTCATAGGCTGCCAGTTCACGGACTAACCTGCTCTGTTCCCATGGTGATATCTCCGAGAACATTGCGAGATAGGCATGGTCCTTCAGCAAAGAGCAGAGACGCCTGTGCAGAGGGGGCAAAAGGGCAAGGGTCACACACACCACAGCCAGCGCCAACAGCGTTGAGTCGATAGCCTGCGTTTCCGCTGAAGAAACGGCCTTGCCGATCAGCCCTCCAAGCAGCACGCCCAGCACGTTGGCGGACAGCCCGATTCCGAATACGCTTGCCGGATTACCGCAGTAATCCAACATCTCGCCGAGGACACTCCACCAGAACAGATCGTATATCCCGCAGGCGCCGAGCATCAGCGTGTTGACAACGAGGTAACTCGTCGCCGAGCGGTCCAGGAACACAAACGCTATGAACGCGAAACCGATCATGGCCAAAGCCACATAAAGCATGTAGTTTCTGTTCACTCTGAGAGCCGGATTCTTCACGAGGTAGACGGCGACTATGTAGGGAATCGCCCAATACCAGCTTGTCAGCGATGCATGATGGGCAAAGGCAGGGTTCACCACCTGGTACATCAGCCCCGAGTTGATGGTGATGACCAGGATAAAGAGGCATAGCAAGGCGAGAGACCCCGCCAAGCCGGCCGGTTCTCCCCCAGCGTTGGGCGCGGCGCCGGAGTCGGCATCGTCACCGGGCGGAAGACGCAGCGCAAACAGGAATGCGCCCAGAAGCATCAACATCGAAAGAGCCAGCCCGATCCGCGGCGATAAGTGGATGGCCGCCACATTGAGCAGAATCATCAGAGCATTAGAGCATATGAGAACATTGGCTGCCGTCCTCATACGATCTTCTTTGGGCGCAGCGATTCTGAAGTAGAACCCCCATGCCGCCACACAGCCCCCGGCCAGGAAGGAGCCCATGATAACGCCCAGATCCCACAATACTGACGGCGGAAAGAAGAAAACAGCAGATGCGGCAATGAAGAAGGGATACGAGCACAAAAACAGCCGTCTTGCCGCCTTCTTTGTTTTGATCAGGAAACCGCACAGAAGCAATCCGGCGAAATTCGCTGCGATCCCGCCAAAGACCATCCGGCCCGGGCTCAAGCCAAAAACGTCTGAAAGGGTGTACAGTATCTGACCCTCGAAGAGAAAGGCCAGCATCCACGAGGAAAACAAGGAATGAACAATGACAGACAGCTGTCGTTCATCCAGATAGGCATGTAGTGCCCCGCCCCTTCTCCCTTCGGCCACCTCGTCACCTCTCTTCCCAAACAAGGCCAGTTCTCCAGCGCACCGGCGCGAACAACCCCGCTCGGCATCAGATCGCCGGACTGATATGGGCAATCGATAGCGATTCAATCAAGATCATTCGATCATTCAAGATAGACTCCTCCAAAGCCCGAAAGATCCCTGCAGGACTGACAGGTTGAAGGATACTGCGCTCCAGTGTCCAAGTTCTGCGCAAAGGGGGCATGGGATTGTGCAGAACCTGATCGAAGATGCGCTGAGATCGCATGGCGCGGACTATGTAGACATCAGAATCGAAGATGCCGCGGGGGATTCGTATCATTCAACGACATCGCGAACCTCAAAGATCACGTAGCACTGGCCGTAAGCCAAGCGCGACTGGTATCGCAGGTGAACGGAGACAGTATCATCGCGCCTGTGGAGCCCGTAATCGACACTGTAGCGCCGACTTTGGCGGTTGACCCCAGATCGATCGGCCTCGCGGCCAAGCAGGCATTGCTTCAGGAATATAGCGAGATCATGTTGGGCGCGAGCCCCAAAATCCAGACCACGACAGTGAGATACAAAGACACCTATTCGAAGAAGATCTTCGCAAGCTCCGAGGGCGCTTTCATCGAGCAAGAGCAGTGCGATGTCGGCGCCAGTTGCACCGCTATCGCGCGAGAGGGCGACAACGTGCAGCAGATGTTCATCGTCGCCGGAGGCATCGATGGCTACCAGAGCATCGAGGGGCAGCACGATAGAGCCCGCGAGTGCGCCAGACGCGCAGTGGAAAACCTCGACGCGATGCCGGTCAAAGCCGGCCAGTACACAG
>CAYYHF010000284.1:0-3297 GCA_964471415.1 uncultured Clostridia bacterium
GCAAAACGGTCTGGAGCGCTTAACGACGAATGTGCTACCCTATCATGATGGAAACCCCACGAGACGCGACAGCGGATTCCTTGATGTAATCGGCAGATTCGTCTAGAACTAAAATGCACTGTGAGTACACGAACCTCTAGACCATAGTAGCCCATTTGTTTCAACCCACGAATCTCGTAGGGGCTTCCGGCTACCATTGTAAATCATTTGAACTCACCCCGCAAGACCCACCTTCAAACCCAATTTCAGAAGTCCAATCACGCAACGTGGACCCTGGAGGGTGTGATCCTGGAATCCCGGATCGCGGGAACCCCCATAGTGGGATTCCTGCACATCGAATTCCTGCACCACTTGAAACTCTCCTTCGCTTGCGTTATCTTTGTTTTGCTCCTCGCCGAAACGCGTGGGTTGAAACGTTTGGGCTATTCTTGTATAGAGCGTCCAAGTCGGCGTACTCGGATTCACCCAAACACCGCAGCTCAGATGATCTCACACACTTGCTGTCGCGTTCGGTGAGGCGCCCAACACAATCCAGCAGCATATCCACCACTTCATAGCACCTCATTCGCCGCATCATCACTATCTGTTTGGCTTGATGTCCCAACTGCTAAAAACCTAGAGGGAGTCTCAAGAGCAAGTAGTATATGTGCTAGTGGATGGCATAAGCGGCCACAAAACGTTCCCGCTCAGAAAGGAGCGCGCTATCGGTGTACTATGCACACTCTAGTGGTACGGACAAATCCACTTGGCAGTCGCTCAAGGAGCATCTCCAGGCGGTTTCGGATATCGGTGCGGGCTATGCGGCGGTGTTCGGAGCCTCGCAGTTCGCTCAGGCTGCCGGTATGCTTCATGACCTTGGCAAGTACTCCCAGGAATTTCAGAAGCGCCTGGAGGGCGCTCCGATCCGCGTGGATCATTCCACTGCAGGAGCCAAAGAAGCCCTGAGACTATATGGGCTCGGCGCAGGAAGAGTGCTTGCCTACGCCATATCAGGGCATCACAGAGGAATCCCGGACTACGGCACCGTTGAAGATGAGCGTTCGCTGGCATCGCGTCTCCAATCCGAGCCACGCGACTACAGCGCGTATTCTGAGGATGGCCTCAGCTTCCCAGATCGCTCCACCATGAAGCTCCCCGTCTCTCCTCTTCCTGGGCAGCCCGGCTTTAGCGTGCAGTTCTTCATCAGGATGCTCTACTCATGCCTGGTCGACGCCGATTTCCTCGACACGGAACGCGCCTTCGATGGCGACAAGGCGTCCGCCCGCTCGATCAGCTATCCCAGCATACATGAACTGGAACAGCGTCTCATGCACCACCTCGACCAGCTGTCGGCGTCCGCCCCGGATACCCCAGTGAACCGCGGTCGTGCCGCCATCCTCAAAGCCTGCATCGATAGTGCTGCGCAGTCCCCCGGTTTCTTCAGCCTTACCGTACCCACGGGAGGCGGGAAGACCCTGTCGTCGCTGGCCTTTGCACTGAGGCACGCCGCGGTGCACAGGCTCTGCCGGGTCATATACGTGATCCCATTCACCAGCATCATCGAGCAGAATGCGCAAGTGTTCAGGAAAGCCCTTGGGCCTGAATCTGTATTGGAGCATCACACAAACTTCGAGTATCCGGGCGAGGATTCAGATGACTGGACCGATCAGGTTGCGCGACTCTATTTGGCCACTGAGAACTGGGACGCGCCGCTCGTGGTCACCACAAGCGTCCAGTTCTTCGAGTCGTTGTTCGCCAATAGAAGCTCACGCTGCCGGAAACTGCACAACATGGCTAAAAGCGTGATCATCCTGGACGAGGCTCAGATGCTCCCCACTCATCATCTGCAACCTTGTCTGGGCGCCCTGCGCGAGCTCACGGCCAACTACGGATCAACGGTGGTTCTGTGCACGGCAACACAGCCGGCGCTGGAGGGGTTGCTCCCGCAGGGCACAGCGATACGTGAGATCGCGCCCGACCCGCCGCGCCTCTATGAAGACTTCCGCAGAGTGGACGTTACTCGTCTGGGGCCGCTCGACGATGCTGCCCTGGCCGAGAGAATTCTGGAGTACCCGCAGACACTCTGCATCGTGAACACGCGTGGACATGCCCGAGAGCTGTATAAGCTCATCTCGTCCGAGCCGGGGGCGTTCCACCTCAGCGCCTGCATGTGCCCACGTCACAGAAGCGCGAAATTGGACTCCATCAGGCAGACGCTCAAGGAAGGAGCGCCGTGCAGGGTTGTCTCCACGCAGCTCATCGAAGCCGGCGTCGATGTCGATTTCCCAACGGTATTCCGGGCATATACCGGTCTCGACTCGGCGGCGCAGGCCGCAGGCAGGTGCAACCGCGAAGGGAAACTTCATAGAGGTCAGCTTTTCATGTTCGAGCCGGTCGATCACCCACCGCGAGGCTGGTTCCAGAGGACTGCCGCCGTTGCCGAGATAGCCCTTCGCGGCGGTAATGACCCTCTTGGACTCGGTACGGTCAAGCGCTACTTCGAAAAGCTCTACGATGTCGAAAGCGACCAACTCGACAGTTGCGGCATCATGAAGCTATCTGAAGCGGGCCGCGGAGACCTCGACTTCCAGTTTGACAGCATCGCCAGCAAGTTCAGCGTGATCGATTCAGCGCTCATGTCTATCGTAATCCCATGGGACGAAGAAGCGCGCCAACTGATCCAAACCGCCAAGTACGCTCTGTCTCGACACGTTCTCAGGCGCCTGCAGCCATATGTGGTCCAGGTCTACCCGAATGTGTTCTTTGCGCTCGAGCGGAACGGCTTGGTGGATTCGATGGGAGGTGAGAAAGGGATGGTGCATGTCCTCGTAGACTCGTCTTGCTACACAGACATGGGACTAGTGCCGCCCGAGGGCATGGACATCCCGACAGACGGTGCTTGGTTCGTGTGAATCCAGACGACTTGAGCAACACGAGGAAGGAGGGAGAGGATGGGATACGGAGTTGCAGTCAAGGTGTGGGGCGACTATGCCTGCTTCACCCGTCCGGAGATGAAGGCTGAGCGGGTGAGCTATGATGTCATGACACCCTCGGCAGCGCGAGGTGTGCTCGAAGCGATCCATTGGAAGCCAGCGCTCAGATGGGTTGTGGACCGGATCCATGTGCTCAACGAAATCCGCTTCGACAACATCCGCCGAAACGAAGTAGCCGGCAAGATCCCCGCCCGCAATGTGGAGTTAGCAATGAAAGGTAAGGAGATGGAGCTGTGTCAGTACGCTTCTGAAGACAGGCAGCAACGCGCTGCGCTTGTTCTGAGAGATCCCGCCTACGTCATCGAGGCGCACTTCGTACTGACGG
>CAYYHF010000285.1:0-3278 GCA_964471415.1 uncultured Clostridia bacterium
TACAGACGCGCCAGGCGCCCCCGTGCCCCGGCGGGTTCCTGTATGAGATCAAGGCCGGCGACACCTTCTACGCGCTGGCCCGGCGCTACGGGACTACGGTGGAGGCGATCATGGCAGCTAACCCCGGCGTAGACCCGAGGAGGCTTCAAATCGGCCAGTTGGTATGCATACCAATGGTCGCGCCTCCAACGCCTCCAGTGCCGCCTCCGGTTCTGTGCCCGGGTGGGACGCCATATGTCATACAGGCGGGCGACACATACTACAAGATCGCGCTTCGTTACGGGACGACAGTGGATGCGTTGATCAGGGCCAATCCCGGAGTTGATCCGCGGAACCTCCAGATAGGCCAGGTAATCTGCGTGCCGGTGCCGATTCCTATTCCGCCTCCGCCTGTGTGTCCAGGCGGCGTGTTCTACGTAATCCGAGCCGGCGACACCATCTACAGCATCGCGCTGCGCTTTGGGACTACTGTGGACGCCATTCTCCGAGCCAACCCAGGGATAGATCCTTACCGATTGCGCGTGGGGCAGACCATATGCGTTCCGCTGGCCCCAGTCGTGCCCAGAACGTGCGTGATGGCACTGGCGCCATCGGTTACAGGCCCATCGCCCACAGCGGGCGGAGCTGTATGGATGCGAACGGACCCGACCGGACAGACTCAGCTTCTGGTGGAAGTGACCAACGTGCCTCCGCCATCGCAGCTCGGCGCTGGGCGGTACACAGCATTGTTCGCGTATGACGGGAGTTCGTTTGAAGTTCCGCTGGTGGAAGCGCCGGGAACAGGTGTGTGGGCAGCCACAGCAGTTCAGCCGTTGCCGGCCCAGTTCTTCGCTGTGGGCAGCGTGAACATCTACCCTGGCCCCGTACTAGGCGGTCTGGTGGCCAGCTGCAGGTAGCTACACAAGGACAGCGGGACCGGCTGGGCAAGCGGAATCAGCTGGGCAATGCCGGGCGAGAAGAGGGAGCCGATTCGCGGCTCCCTTCATCGATGGTGCTCCCGCCTTATGCCCTGTCATGCGCCCGCCCAACCATGCCGGCGCTCATCCGATCAGCACGCGCTCTTCCGCCAGGTGCACTGTGGACGGCTGCCGCTTGCGCTGGGCCAGGGCCATCATTACCGTCAGCGGCCCAAGCCGGCCGGTGAACATGGTGGCGATGATGAGGACTCGACCGATGTTCGACAACCCAGGGGTAATACCCATCGTCAGCCCGACTGTTCCGAAGGCCGATGTTGTTTCGAAAAGCAGTTCAAGGAAACGCGCGTTTTCGGTGAGGGATAGAACCAGCGTAACCCCGGTTACGAGACTCATAGCCAGCGTTGCGATGGTCATGGCCTTCATGAGTTCGTCATGGGGCAGGCGCCTCTGGAGGATCTCAACATCGTCTCGTCCTCTCACAGTGCTTATTACCGAGGCGATCAGCGCCCCGAACGTAGTCGTCTTGATGCCGCCCCCCGTGGAGCTGGGCGAGGCGCCGATGAACATGAGGATGACCATGACAAAAAGCGTGCCGTCCCTGAGCTTGCCGATGTCCAGGGTGTTGAAACCCGCTGTCCGCGAAGTGACGGACTGGAACAGCGCCCCCAGGAGTTTCTCGTCCCAGGCCAAGTGCTCAAGTGAGGCCGGGTTGGACAACTCTATGCCGAGGATGGCCATTGTGCCGAGAAGGAGAAGAATGCCGGTTACTCTCAGAACTAGCTGTGTATGCAGAGAAAGCCGGTTCCCCCGATGATGGCCCGCAAGCTCCACAATGACGGGGAATCCGAGACCGCCCACGATGATCAGCGCGCCGATTGTGAGCACGATCACGGGATCCGACTCCCAGTGAGTGAGACTGGTGAAAGGCCCGCTGACGGCGCCGAAAAGATCGAACCCGGCGTTGCAGAAGGCTGAGACCGAATGGAATAGCCCGTAGTAGACGGACCGTCCAAGAGGAAACTCGGCCGAGAATCGCAGACCGAGGATGATCGCCCCAATTCCCTCCACGATTACGGTCGTGAGCACTAGGTACCTGGTTAGGCGCACCAGCCCTGCCAATGTGAACTGGTTGAGCGATTCCTGCAGCAGAAGCCGTCCGCGAAGAGAAATCCGTCTTCCCAGCGCGAGGGACATCATGGTGGCCATGGTCATGAAGCCAAGCCCGCCCACTTGGATCAGCGCAAGCACTACGATCTGCCCAAAAAGAGAGTAAGTCGTGGCGGTGTCCAAGACCACAAGGCCCGTGACGCAGGTGGCGGACGTGGCGGTGAACAGGGCGTCTAGATAACGAACGCCTGAACCATCGGCTGACGCGGCGGGCAGCGACAGCAGGATGGAGCCCAGCAGAATCACAAGCCCAAATCCCATGACCAGGAACTGAGACGGATTGAGCCTCGGCCTTCTCGTCCTGCCGGTCATGAGACTGTCACCACTATCGGTAAGCATGAGACGCCCTTCCTTCGAATATGGAAACTCGATTATGCCCAGGCGCGAAGCCACTACAGGGCCGGGATACCGCGCAGTCGTCAGAGCAAGGCAGTGACCGAGTCGCATCAACCGCAAAAGCCGCCGAGGACTATTCCCGAAGACGCGCCTCGCCCAGCCGAGCGCACACAATCCTATCATTGCGCCATTGGGGTGTCAATTTGCGCCGCGGGCCGCTGGCTGCTGCGGCAAAAGGAGGCGCCGCGGCCCGAGGCTTGTAGCTGGGGCTCGAGTATGGGGGGATCTGGCTGCGCATCGCGGTCGACGATGGCGGTCGCGGGCCTGTACTCTACGACCCAGCCTTTTCGCCAACCCTGGGTTCTACGACCCAGGAAGCCGCTGAAAGGCTTGTTTTCGGGGCCGAAACCGGATACGGCGGGCTTGCGGGCCGCCGGCGCAAAAGGGAGCGCCGCGGCCTGCGCGCGGAGGGGAAGGAGATATGGGCAGGTGCGATGGCTCGTCCGTGTTGACTTTGTCCGCGACAGCCCACTACGGATGTATATGGCTGTGAGCTGGCAAGTTGCCGCGAAAAGCGGGTTTAGCTGGCCTTTGGGACTCGTCGGTTTTCGCGGTGCTTTTTTCTCTATGTATCGCGAATCGCGGCAATGGTTGCTGCATAATCAAGTGTATGGTCGCGTAAATCCGGGCGGCCGGGGAATCTGCGGTCTGCATCGGCAGTTGGCCGGATCCTGAGGCTGAAAAATGGGCGCATGTGCCATAGACTGCCATGTCATGTTAGGTGAAATGGGTGAAAACGCCATATTGACTCCGCCCCGTCTGCTGGATGGGACTATGCACGTGATTATACATCAACCA
>CAYYHF010000286.1:0-3278 GCA_964471415.1 uncultured Clostridia bacterium
ACACCCGCCCGGCCCGCTCGCCCGCAATGCCGCTCAGTATCGCCCACACCTGAGCATTGAGGAATATCCTGCCGTACTTGCAGCTCGGAGCGCCTATCACCGTGCCGTCATCGCACGTTGCACGAATGTACCACCCATCGCGGTCGCCGCCTCCACTGCTTTCGGTGTCGTCGCTCCATCCGTAGGTGTTCACGGCCTGCGCAAGGCACAGGCATGAGTGCTCGTACCTATCGGCAACGCCCGTCTCTTGACGGCGTTGGGCGATATGCGCAAGATCCGGAAGCATAGTGCAGAGGAACTCGGCCAACCACACGCTCTCTCCGCGCCCGGCTGTGCCCACGGCGCTTAGCCCATCGTTCCAATCGCCGCCGAGTATGAGTGGAAGGCCACGCTCACTTCGCCTCAATAGACTGAGGTCAACGGCGCGCAGGCAATGCTTCCACACACTCTCCGGCTGGCCATCGCGGTAGGGGACTTCCACATCGAGCAGGCTGAAATCATCAGTCTCCTTGAGATAGCTGATGGTGACAAAGGGAAGCCACAGCAAATCGTCGGAGTAGAGGCCCCCGCCGCCGGTTTCGGAAATCGGATGCCACCAGTGGTCGACATGACCGTCAACGTATTGATGTGCTGCGTGGAGGGTGATCTGTTTTGCAGTGTGTGATGGGTCAAGTGGAAGGAAGATCTGGCTATCCTGGAGCTGATCGCGAAACCCGTAGGCCCCGCCCGACTGGTAGTAGCCGGTCCGTCCCCACATACGGCCTGAGATTGCCTGATACGGAAGCCAGGTGTTGCTCATCAGGTTGAAGGCGTCATCCGGCGTGTTCACCTGATACGGCGCGAGGAGCTGGGCCCAGAACCGGGCGGCACGCTTTTGCGCCATTTCGGCTTCCAGTGGGTCGCGATACTTGGATATAAGTGCGCGGGCTTCTTGTTCATGACCTTCCAAAACGGCCCCAAGCACGAAAGACACGCGTCTGCTTTCGCCGGGCGGGATCTTCACCTTGACGTGAATAGATCCAATGGCATCAGTCCATTTGCCGCTCGAATTCGAAAGGAAGCCTCGTTCCACCGCAGCGGGCTTTGTCATGTCGCCGTACATCCCCAGGAACGCTTCTTTGTCTCCCTCAAAGCCCTCCGGGGCAAGGCTTGATGCATGGAACGCCGTGTAGTCCCATGACCTATTCCACGGTCTGCCCGCATCGTCCGGAATCTCCCAAAGCCTCTTCCGGGCCCACATTGTGGCCAGCGCCGGCTCAAGCGATGTTTCGATGAAAGTTCGATGGAACTCCCTGTGCCAGTCGGGCGATGCCCCCAGGCACCATTCGAAGAACGAGAACAGCGACAGCTCGCGCTCATCGTGGCCGCGATTAGCAAGCTCAACAAGCCACACTTCCAGAGGTTCGCCCGGGGGCGCCGTAACCGAGAGGGAACTGGCTATTCCTGCGGTCTCCGACTCTATCACAGAGTAGCCCATGCCATGCCTCACGCGGTAACTGTCCGTGCGGCGCCTAGTCGGCATCCATGACGTCGACCATACCTCGCCTGAACGGTCGTCGCGTATGTAGACGTATTTGCCCCAATTGTCCCGGACGATATCTTGCGACCATCGAGTGACGGCATTGAGTGATGCATGCCCGCGCCAGCTGTAGCCCCCGCCGGTCTGCGACAAGATGACCCCCCAATCACCCGGGCACATAACGTTCACCCACGGCCTGGGAGTGTGCCAAGTGGTGATCACGTATTCCCGCGCCGCTTCATCAAAGTAGCCGTACTTCGACTCGAACTTCCTCACCTAGAGTTCAGCCCCCCTACGTATCCCTTGCCGCCTTGCCGCCCTTCCGCCCCGCGTCACCTGGCGATGCAGGACCCTCGCACGACCAGTTCGGCCTGAAACACCTTACTGATTGCCTGCGAGTCAGCTCCCTCCCCCTGCTCTTCCGATGCTTTGAGGATATCTACAAGCGTCTGCACGGCACATGCTCCCATCTCCCATGTGGGCTGCCGGAGCGTCGTCAACCCGGGAGCCACAAGGCTCGATGCCTCAATATCGTCAACGCCGATGACCGAAACATCATCCGGAACTGCGAACCCCAGCTCTGAGGCTGCATTCATGACGCCCAACGCCATCTGGTCGTTCGCAGCGAAAATCGCGGTGGGGCGATCAGGTATGGAGAGAAGTCGCCTCGCCGCCCGAGCTCCCCCATGGTAAGCAAAGTCGCCGTATGCGACGAGCTCAGGCGAAAGCCCCACACCGTGCGAATCAAGGGTCTGCACATAGCCCTGATATCGGCTCTCGGAAGTGACCGACCCCTCCACGCCGTGCACGAATC
Source organism: uncultured Clostridia bacterium (assembly GCA_964471415.1). GTDB lineage: Bacteria > Bacillota > DTU025 > DTU025 > DTU025 > UBA5389. The sequence goes on from CAYYHF010000286.1 coordinate 2,334, forward strand.
CTATTCTTAAATGACCGAGCTCAAGCAGGTACGATGTGGCAGTACGCCCTAGTTCCACGTTGTCTACAACTAGTGAAGGCACCCATCCCGCGGCATCCGGGTTATCGATCACCACAACAGGAGCACGCCGGCTGCTCATATCCTTGAGCTCAGATGGGGTGAGCCTGTACGTCATCATGATCACCCCGTCCACCCCTCCGCTTCCGAAACGCTCCGCAACATCTCGCTCACGATCACGATCACCGTGCGTAGTGCAGAGGTTCAACGTGTACCCAAGTTCATTCGCCGTAGCCTCGACGCCGCGGACAACATTCACGTAGAACGAATCGGTAATGTCGGGGATCATGAGCCCAATCATGCCAGTTCGCCGAGCAGCAAGGCCTCTTGCCTGGGGATTTGGCCGGTATCTCATATCCCGCATGATCTTGAGTACTCTTCGCCGGGTGTCGTCGCTTACACCAGGCTTGTCATTGATAACGTATGATACAGCCGCCGTAGATACGCTAGCTGCCTCGGCAATGTCGCGGATAGTGGGTTTCAAAACGCGCCACCTCGCATCATCGAAAGTAAACTGGAGAGACTGGCGAGAACCTTGCTTAACCGGTTAAGTACGAGGCGAAATATAAGGCGGGCATCACATCCCGCGCGTTGGTAAACCGCCTCGTAACTCGAAGATTGCGCCCGTTGACGCTAGCGCGCCTGAGCATAGCGACTGGTGTTGGCTTAACCGGTTAAGCAAAGCTTAGCAAAGATGGACTGCGGTGTCAAGCACCTTTCTATGCTCACACCTCTCTATGCTCAATGCCCGCTCCGGCCCACGCAGGCGTCAATCCGGCGGTGCAAGGCTCAGGCCCAGGCATTCTCCGTTGAACCTCCCACGACTGAAGTCACGGGATTCCTGCTTCATCGACCGTTGCCATTGCTGGTCTTACACGGTTTCCACAG
>CAYYHF010000287.1:0-3254 GCA_964471415.1 uncultured Clostridia bacterium
CTCGCATTCAAAAGTCGAATCGCCGCGGCAGTAACGCGTCTCTCAGGAACGCCGGAAAGCCAGAGCCTCGCGGGCCCCCTCCGGGCCAATACCTCCAGGCTAATACCCCCGCTTATCGCACTCTTCACTGGCGCGCCTGTTGAACTCGCCCGCGCCGGGCATGTGGTTGCTCAGCCATACGCTGGGCTTCATGCCGCGCCGCATCATCCGCTCGATGATCTCCATCTCCAAAGTCCACATGATGACCGCCGCGGCTATTCCCGATGTGGGCCCCACCTTCGCATCGACGCCATCTATGTCGAGGGCGGCATCGCCCACTATGCCGCAGTTGTCCAGCACCACATCGGCCGCTTCGAAGAGGCGCTTGCCCGATGGATGCTCGCCCTTGAGCGCCGATGAATACGCCACGCTCGTCAGCGCGATCACCTTGACCCCGTGTTCCCGAGCCAATAGCGCAAGACCCACGGGTAGAATGTTCTTGCCCGACACCGACCCTATGATCAGCACATCTCCTGGGAAGATGTTGCTTCGGTCAAGGACGAACTGGGGAAGGCCCGGGATCTGGTCCAGATACACCATAGGCTTCAGTTTGCCCTCGCGCGCGGGGCCAGGATTCTGCACGTCCATCTCAATGCTGACGGGACGGAGCATCATCAGCCCGCCTGTCCTGCCGAATAGCTCATGCATGAGCATATGACCGGTATCCATAACATGGACCGCGCCGCCATTGGCTGCCGATTCGACTATCATGTCGGCCGCAGTTGCGATACTCTCGGCCTGAGTGGTCTGGATCCTGTCCAGCAGACCCCGTATTTCATCAAGATACGCTGCGCCTTTTCCCAGCATCTCTACCAGTCCTCCTCAAACAGACTGACTAACATCGCGACATCCCCGAAAGCCCTATAGGCACAGTTCAGGCCGCGCCGGAGCCGATGCCTGCATACCCGCCGGAACCTCCCCGACCTCTCTCAACCCCGCCATCTCAAGCGCCGCCAAGAGCGCCCCTCCCGCCGGGGAATAGCGCGGCGGCACAACCTGAACCTCGGGCGAAAAGGACATGATCTCTGCCCTGAATGCTTCAGCGAGCGGCTTGGCCGCCCTGGACACACCGCCCGTCAGGACCGCCGATGTTCCGAGCTCGTCGCCTGAGCGCCGTCCGCCAAGCTCGCGCAACACACTCACGCCCAGCTTCCCCAGATCACGCCCTGCCTGAGTCAGTATGGCGGATGCGACCGCATCGCCGACCCGCGATGCCTTCGATACCTGCACAGCAAAGGACGCAATCTGCTCGCGGCTTATCGACGTGGTCGCAAGAGCCCGCGCGTTGGGCGCGTTGAAGCGCGACAGAGCTAGTTCGCTCAAGACCGTGCGTTCTCCCCGGCCATCGCAAGCTAACGCCACAGCGCGTAGCGCCGCCAAACCTATAGCGTAGGCGCTTCCCTCATCCCCCAGCAAAGGCCCCCAGCCGCCCCGGGTCACGATCCCGCGGGCGCTGCGATCATGGACATCCCCAAAACCTCTGCCTCGCCCAATGGCGAACGATCCCGTGCCGGCAAGCACCACCACCCCTGGATCATCCACAAGCGCGCCTGTTAGGACCGCTATTTCGTCTCCCTCTACCTCAAGCTTTTCGGGCATGATCAGCCCGGCGATACCTGCGCTTATGATGCCAGGCGATGCCCCCGGCGCGCTTGCGTAGAGAACGGCTATGTAAGCCTGCTCCATGTAGGCCGCGCGCAGCGCGCCCAAAGCCGCTTGCCTCACCGAGTGAATGGCCTCGTCAGCCGACACAAACAGCGCGTTCAGAGGACCGCCCCTGCCGGCGCCGATCACAGTGCCGTCCGCGGTTGCGAGCAAACAGACCGTCTTGGTCCCTCCGCCGTCGATCGCTCCGACCAGAGGTTCGCCTGTGGCGGCAGAGCGCATATTCGACCCGTCTGGGGCCGTATTCTCACTGGAATCACTCGAAAGCATATGTATATCGCCTCCGCCGCCTAGAAAGCCCTAATCCGGCCGCTGTAGCGTTTCAGCAGGGAAGCGTTGAACTCCTGCCCTCCGGGGATGTTCGCGCTGGCGAATACGGGCGGCTCGATCCCTCGCTCAACCAACAGCCTCACAACCCGAACCACGAGAGCGTTGACGATCGCCGCTCCTATCACCGTAGACACCGGGGCGATTCTCTGCGCCACGCCTTCGACATCGATGGCCGCATCGCCGTACGGAACGTGCGTGTCGATCACCACATCCGCCAGCTCAAACAGGCGCTTGCCCGACCCGTTGCGAAGGGGAGTCGCGCGGGAGGCGCCGATTGAGGTGATTCCGATGATGCGAACACCTGCCGCGGCGGCTTCGGCGGCCATCTCCACCGGCACAGCGTTCACCCCGGAAGTGGACGCTATCATAAGGACATCGTCCGGCTCGATGCCGGACTCCTCGAATATCACCTTCGCCAAACCGTGCAGGCACTCCATTTTGGAGCTCTTTGCCGCGCCGTGCGAGACCATCAGGGAGGGTTCCATGATCGCGTTGACCGGGGCGAGCCCGCCGGCCCTGTAGAACAACTCCTCGCCCAGCATATGAGAGTGGCCGGCAGCGAAGTAGTGGAGAACACGTCCTCTCGCGATCCGGTCGGCAATCAGCATAGCCGAGCGCTCTATGCTCTCTTCCTCAGATCGCTGAACCTCATCGAGAAGCTCGCGAATCAAGTCGAAATAGTCGAACACCTCAGCAAACCTCCCCAGACTCCCTGAGCGCCCACCAGTCGCACGGCCGGAGGCCCATATAGAGCATATGCCGCACTTCCATTATATATTGTTTATAATCAATATCAACCCCCTGTCATTGCAAGCTCAGGGTCACGTCAAAGTCGTACTGCCGCCCCTGCTCGCCTGCGTATGAGATCTGGCTCCAACGTTTTTCCATACCTTCGTGTATGCATGAATGCCTGAGCAATTCAGGGCTAGATCCCCGATTCGTTAACGATCACGCAAGCTTCCCGCACGTTCGCCAAGCGTTTGGCATCGACCGCGTCAGGGCCGATCCTTCGGGCCGGATCAACTCCAGCCAGATTGTGTAGGGCGTCACAAGTCTTGCTCCGAGCCGGGCCGACCCTGAGCATCCGATGCCCCTTTCCTGCGACCCGGGGGAACTGTCCCAATTCATGGTTGACGACCCCCATATCACATGGTAGTATATGGGCGAGAATGTATGCTGTGGGGTATCGCCAACCATGCGAACGTCATCTATCCTGCGAG
>CAYYHF010000288.1:0-3249 GCA_964471415.1 uncultured Clostridia bacterium
GGCGCCCGTTCGCGGTGGGCGGCCCTTCAAAAAACACAAACTTGGGAGCGCTCTCGCGTTGGGCGATGCTCCGTTCGAACACCCGCTCGTCCTGCCAGCGCTGGAGGATCTCCCTTTCCATTCGTGGAAAATCCATAGCTGCATCCACTCTTCTGAACATGACTTCCCGCTGCCTCCTCACAAAACACGCCCGTGACGGACAAAGGGCCCGACCCTATCGGCATGCTCATACGTTAACCCAATTGAAAATCCCTCGCCCACAAGGGACGAGGGATGAGCTCGCGGTACCACCCTTTTTTCGGCCCGGCACAACATGCACTGCCGCGTGGGCGGCAGGCGCAGTTCCGGTCCACTCTTTGGATACACCCGGATAACGCAGGGCCTGCGTCAACGCCTACTCGAATCCTTCTCCAGGCCTTTCAGCGCGCAGCTCAGGGGCGATCTTCGCAGCCGGGCCAGCGCAGGGTTCCCACCCTCCCCCGCTCTCTTCTGCCGCATACAGCGCTACTCTTCCCTTCATCGCCTTTGTCCGTTTTCAGCTGTAATCCAATCTATCATATGCGCAAGCCAAGCGTCAACTCGCCCCGAGCTGTGAATCGCCGAGATGAACCACCAGCATCTCGCCTCCATCCATGCGCACACTCGCGGAAGTGGTTGTCATGTAGTTGGATACCCCGCGCGACTGCCCGTATTCCAGCGTGTCGCCGTCCAACTTGAAATACAGCCCATCGGTGTGTACTCCGCGCGCGGGCACGCATCTTGGGAGAAGCGATACCGTATCGCCTGGGTTTCCGATGATGTGCGCTGCCCTGCCGAAACCGGCCAGGAAGAAGATCTCTCCCCATTCCTCCACAGCCGTGAGCTGCAAGCCCCGCCCGGCGTAGCGCAGGCAGAGATCCACGTTGGCCAAGGTGTGGTCTGCCCGTCCACCCGTGGCGCCGGTGACCAAGACCGCCTTTGACCCCAAAGAGACCGCCTCATTTAAGGCTAGTTCCATATCGGTCTGGTCCTTGTCCGCAGGGAACTTGAGGATACGAGCGCCCTTCTCGCGCGCCCATTCCATGAGCGGACCGGGCGCCGAGTCCATATCCCCTATTAGGATGGACGGACTGAGTCCGAGGGCCAAGCAAGCCTGAATGCCGCCATCGGCGCATATGATCGTGGTCGCGTCTCCCAGCAAGAGCCGATTCGGATCGCGGCAGAAATCGCTTCCGGCAGCAATCACCAGCGCATCGGCTGCATCTTCTCCGCGCTCACCGTTGCTCGCGTCTCTGCTTTGCCTTGGGGACTCCATCGCCAAGCACGCCCTTCGTCGTCAAGATGACCATGACAACTGCTGAGAGTATCATCTCGGGAATCAGGAAACTCGCGTTGTACACCGCCGAGTATTGCCACACGGGCGTTCCTTCAGGCGCGTATTGCCCGAAGAATACGATTCCCGATGCCACAAAACACAGGAACTGCAGAAAGCAGCCGGCAATGACGCCGCTTATGACCCGTTTCATGCCGCGCCCGAACGAGATGAGCGGCGCCAAGCCCAGCACCATCGAAGCCAGAGGGTAATCCAAAATGGCCTGAATGGGATGGACAATCTCTGCGCCGGTTGCCAGTTTCAGCAACCCTGTTACCAGTCCTGCCAGTAGCCCGGGGTAGGCCCCCCTCTTGAACGCTAGGTACAAGATGGGGATCAGTTCGAGCGACACGGATCCTCCCTGCGGCATTCGGAAGATCTTCAGACGCCCCAGGATCCACGCGAGCGCCGCGGCAACGCCCGCCTCGGCCAGGACCATAGCCTTACCGGCTCCGCGCGACTTGGAATTGGACATATCGGGTTCCTCCTTGTGCGCCGTGCCGCCAGGCTCGGTCCAAAAGAAAGGCTGCGGAAAACAAAGATGACCCGCAGCCCAAATGGGACTTCACCGCTTTCCTACGCTGGTATTACCCAGGGCGGGGGCTTGACCCCGCGCGAACAGGTTCGAGGGTATCGGACCTTTCTGTCGGACATCTGGGTCGTCCGGCAGGTATGCCCGCTCTCAGCCCGTGTGGCTCCCCTAGCGGATCGGCACATTATGTGATTGTAGGTTACCGCTATCAGTATTCCGCGCGCCACCCGAAAATCCTTCTTCTCACACTGTAAAGGCAACCTGAAGCGCATCGCCGTCCCGGCCCACCAGAATATCGCGGATCAGCTGACTGGGGATAACTGCCGACATTGCTTGCCTCGCTCGGTCCACCAGTTCCGCATCGGAGAGGTCGGCAACCTCCCGCACATCGTTGGAGTCCAGGGCGATTGTGGCAACAAGTAGGCCCTTGACATCGGTGACCTTCATTGGACTTGCCTCCTCCCGCATCGTTTACACCGTTCGACGCGGTATAGGCCTGTCCTGCGCTCGCCGCCCGACATGTTTCCGAGCTACTTCGCCAGGCACTCCACGACTGCTTCCGATTGACCCAGCTATGCGCGCAATCTTGTCGAGTCCTCGCGCAAGACGCAGAATCAAGCGGGCCGGCACGAAACATCGCGAGGCCAGCCCGAAATTGCAGGCGCGCTACTGGCTCAGTTGATTCGCAAGGAATCCCGCAGCAGTCTCGCACAGTTTCAGCTCCAACTCGCCCATGCTGGCCCCATCGGTCGAGACAATGACGACTGCGCCCGCTATGTCGCCTTCCACGATTATCGGGGCCACAACCTGGGCGGAGTATTCCAGGTCCGAGACCGGGGGTTTCTCGTTGGGGACGTTGGACAGAAATGGCTTGCGATCACGCATCACATCCTCAACATGCTCTGTGATGGGCCTTTCAACCAGGCCCTTCCTGGGCGCCCCTGCTACCGCCACGATCTCGTCCTGATCGACTATGAGCACCAGGTGCCCAGTGCCCTCATGAAGCGAGTCAGCGTATTGCTGGGCAAAGCCCCCTAAATCGGCAATCGGCGAGTACTTCTTCAGGATTACCTCGCCCTCGCGATCGGTGAATATCTCAAGCGGATCACCCTCACGTATGCGAAGGGTTTTTCGGATTTCTTTCGGTATCACTACTCGGCCCAAGTCATCGATTCTCCGGACAATACCTGTCGCCTTCACCCGCATCCCTCCCTTGCTAGTAGTCTACCTTCGGCGAAACTTGCTTATGCTAGCATCCGAATGGGGGTTGCGGACCGATCCGGGGGCGAAATCAGAAAGGGAGGCCTGCAACGATCTGCTCTCCGGCTGCTACACCCCGTTACGTGACTACCCGACCCCTTTCGGC
>CAYYHF010000289.1:0-3242 GCA_964471415.1 uncultured Clostridia bacterium
GAGCACGCTCTTTCATCGTGAGGTCCGCTTCCACGTAAATGTGCGTGGTCGTGGGGCTCTCATGTCCGAGCCAGAGCGCGATCACGGTTGGATCCACTCCAGACTGAAGCAGGTGCATTGCCGTGGTGTGCCGGAGCGTGTGCGGCGACACGTTCCGTTCGGCCAATGAGGGGCATATTTCTGCTGCCGCATTGACGGCCAACCGCAGGCGGTACTCGACGCCGCTTCGGGTCATCACCTGTCCTTTCCGATTGGGGAACACGGGATCACCGGGAGTCGCTCTTTGGGCCTGGAGCCACTGCTGGAGTTGTCTGGCCGTGGTCTTCCAGATTGGTGTGATGCGTTCTTTGCGCCCCTTTCCGTGAAGCCTGATACTCCGGGAGCGTTCGAGCTCGACATCTGCGACCTGCAACTGGATGATTTCCGACACTCTGGCGCCCGTGTTGTAGAATGTCGCAAACATCACTCGGTCCCGTCTTCCTGACCACGTCGTTGGATCGGGAGCCAGTAGAACGGCCTCCATCTCGGTTCGAGAAAGGTATCCGACGATCTTGCGATCAGCCCTTTTGAGCGGTATCGCCAGCAGGGATTGCGCGTCTGCCAGCGAAGCAGGGTCACGAAGCGCCGCATACTTGATGAACGACCTGATAGCTGCTAAGCGGACGTTTCTGGTGCGAACAACGTTGCCTCTCTCCCGTTCAAGATAGTGCAGGAACTCCAGCACGAAACACGCATCAAGGTCCGAAAGAGTGAGTTTTGCGGGCTCCCTGTTCCTACGCTCGTGTGCGAAGGTGAGCAACAGGCGAAATGTGTCCCGGTAAGACGCGACCGTTTGCGCGCTGAGATTCCGCTGGTCGATCAGATAACGACAGAAAAAGTCTTGCAGGATAGCCGCGAAGCAAGGCGGAGAAGATCGTTGGTTCATCGTGATATTCCTCATTTGGGATGGGCAAACTGTTCAAAAGAGCTTGTCGCTTCGGCGAAGAGCTCAGGGATGGCACTGAGATACCAATAGGTGTCAGATACCTTCACGTGCCCCATATACGTCGACAAAGCAGGCAGCATCGCTCTGAGGTCGGCGCCTTCCTGCTGCCATGTGGCGAGACGACGAGAGGCAAAGGTGTGGCGAAGGTCGTATATCCGTGGGCAACGGCGCCCGTCTTGCGGTTCCCAGCCGAGATGACGCACGATAGCTCGGAAGACATGTCTGACCGTTGAATACGGCAAGGCAGCCCCACGGTCCGAAAGGAAAAAACTGCAACTAGAGGGGTGGGGACAATGTTGTATGCGCATGCGTCTGTAGGTGGTAAGCTGGTCCCGAACGGATGGATGCACAGGCACCAAACGCGACTTGTGAAACTTCGTCTCGCGGATACTCAACACGCTGTTCCTCAGGTCAACGTCAAAGTCTTCAAGGCATAGCGCTTCAGATATCCGGAGGCCAGTAGAAGCCAATAGGCCGAATAGCGTGGCATAGGTGTGCGGACGCAGCCCGTCGACAGGTTCGAGCTCGACACACGCATTGATCAGCGCTTTCAGTTCCTGCTCGGTGTAGATGTGTGGCGATATGCGCCGGTGCGCGGGACCCAATATCCCTTTGGGCGGTACCTGTGTCCTGCAGTCAAAGACTAGAAGGTATCGGGCGAAGCACCGTACGATCTCGAGCCGTCTCGCCCAATAGAGAGGAGAAGCTGCGCCAGGAAGTCGTGCCCAGCGGAGGGCGAGCGTCGTATCGAGGCGTCCATCCTCGGCTTCAGCGTCGGCAAAAGTTGCGAACTTCATCAGCAGAGGCCCCTCGATCTTGAGCCTGAATCCGAGGCTGTGGCGATAGCGCAGGTACTCCTGGGCAAACGAGGTGATGGTGCGTCGTTTCATGGCGACACCCCCGGCCACGGGAGAGTAACCTGAGCCAACCTGGGTAGGTCCACTTTGGCGTAGATGGCAGTTGTGTCGATGCATCCGTGTCCCAGGATGTCGGCGATGTCCGGCAGGGGGACTCCATGCCGCACAAGTCTTGTCGCCGCCGTGTGGCGTAGCGCGTGGGGGCCGGCTCGAGGTGGGAAGATGCCTACCCGGGCACAGGCTCGACGTATGACGCCACGAACAATGGCCGTAGTCACGGGTGTGCCTGGGGAGATGATGTGGCGTAGAAACAAAGATGGACTTGTTGAGGCTGGACGCCCTCCCTGGAGGTACGTTGCCACAGCCTCTCCTACAGACTGCGGCAGTGGCAAAACCCGTTCTCTTCTCGTCTTGCTTTCGGAGACCCGGATATAGCCTCCACGCCAATCAATGCTTCCGAGAATTAGACCGGCCACCTCCTGAGTCCTCAAGCCAAGGTGAACCATAAGCAACGCCATAGCGTGGTCACGCAAGCCTGTCGCGGTCGACAGGTCGAACGTCTGCAGCAATGCATCTACTTCCTCGGCTTCCAGGTACTTGGGAACTGATACCAGACGCCACTGAGGAACCGTAGGTACGGCACCGACCAGACGTCCATCACAGGCACCACGAAGGACGAGGAATCGGAAGTAACTCCGAAGCGACGAAGCGATAACTTTGACGGTTCCAGCTTTACAGACCTCGGCCTGCCTCGCGACGTAGCCCATTACGTCTTGGGGGAGGATGGCACAGATGTCAACGGGTCCCGCACCAAAGAGGGAGGATAGGAATCCCCTGGCATATCGCCGACGGTAAATCCTCGTCTGTAGTGCAGCGCCACATACTTCAATGAGGTACTCATCAAAGGCTGCCATCTCCCGATCCACGGGTGTGGGCGGAACGCTCGCATTGGAAACGATCAGCCCCTGATGCTGGAGCATACGTAAGAAGTGGTTAAGTGCTGCGCGGACGTTGTGTCTGTGGGTTACTACGGGAGGCGGGCACGAGCATTTCGGGAGGTGGGCAACAAGAAACTCCCGAATAGCCTCCTCGCCGAACCCGGCGTGGAGCTGGTTTTCCGTGGCAAACCAACGCTCAAAATGTTCGACACATCGGACGTAGTTCCGAACCGTAGCCGGCGAATGCCCGCGGTCCGTGAGGTATTTGGAGATATCCGCGAGGCGTCTCGCCGCGTCGAGGCCGAGAAAACAAGGTGAGAGGTCATGGATGGTGCGTGGCAGTGACATTGGCGTTCTCCTGTTGAGTTAATGGCATGGCGCTGGGGCGCCAGGAGAACGCATACCGTATTATGTCAAGCGACTGATAGAGTCATAAACCTGTTTCTCCTTGAGGGCCAACAT
>CAYYHF010000290.1:0-3227 GCA_964471415.1 uncultured Clostridia bacterium
GGCGCGACAGCGACAACGTGCATTCCAGGTCGCGTTTGCGCGCTCCCGCGGGTTTTGCGCTCTGGCTCCAAGCCAGATTCGCGGCGCAAGACGTCTTCCCTATCGCTGTTCGTCCGGCCGCGGCCAGCGTATCCAGCACATCCGTAGTGCCCAGCACCTTATCGACGGACGTATTCCGCGACCCTCGGACCGTGGCGTCGAGCGTATTCGCCCCCAGCCGCAGCGGCACAGCGGCTTCGAGAGACGCGACGTAGCTGGTTCTATCGCGGGCGGGCGGGCTTGCGTCCGAGCCCTCGTGCGCCAGCGTGTACCTGCCCTTGACCAGCCATGCCCCGGTCTTGATCGTCAGCGTGCCCTCGCCCGCCTGCTTCGAGATACGGGCCGCAAGCGAATGGTCCATGTTGTCGGCGGCCAGCCTGCCCGTTATGCCCAGATGCGCATTGTCGCCGTTCTTGCCCCGCCACACGCTGCCCGACCATGCCGCCGTGGCTTCGGCGATCCCGCCGGCCTTGCCGGCAACGGCCGAATTGAGGCTTGAGAAGTCCGCATCGGTGTACTGCCCCGCAACCGAAAGCGTGCCCCCGAAGACCTGGGCCTGCGCCCCTGCAAGCGCCGTCCATCCCAGTTCCGACGAGGATCCCGCTCGCGATGCCGCTGCCTCCGCGTTGACATTGACGGAGCCAAGGCGTAGCCACGCCCGAGCGCCCCCCATGTCCAGCTGAAACTCGCCCTTCTCAGCCCTCATCCCCTGCACCGCAAGACCCACATTCCTGCCGAAGCTCGCCTCCGCCGCTCCGCCTGCCAGCTTGTGGGTGCTTATGCTCAGCCCCGAGCTGACCGTGTTCATCCCACAAAAGCCGGTGGCCGTGCCCACGATGGTGCCCAACCTGCCTCCCGCAGTCGCTACCCCTCCATACAGAGACCTACCTGCCAGATACAGCCCCGACAGCACAGGAAGCGTAGTATCGCCAAGCTGCAGAGAGAAACTCCCGCCTCTGGCGGACACGGTCCACTTATCCAGCCGCTCGCCCCACGGACCTATGACTATCGCATCGCTCGGTATTCCCCACGTGGAGCCGGTGAGCCGTAGGCGGCCTTCCAGATTCAAGGGGCCTAGCACGCCGCCTGCAATCAGGTTAGTCTCGTTCGCCACCCTCAGCGTAGTCTGCCAATATACCTTGAACAGCGAATCGCCGCTGAGCTTCCATTGAGGTTGCTCCGCGCAAATCGCGGGCGCGCAAGTCCCCAAAATCGCCGCGAGCACGGCGACAACTGCCGTCAACACCGCCTTGGTCGAAGCCCGCATCCACTGCACCTCCCGGCGCACCGCCTGCGCGGACCGTGCGCCTGTAGTCGCTGTAGTAATACAGCGGATGTGGCCTTTTTTCCTCTATGAAAAGCAAAATCGCCCGGGTGATCTTGAAATCTCCCGGGCGATCGCCGATACACAGCGCCTAGCTCGGTCAGAACGAATAGCCCACCGTGAACGCTATCTCCGTTCCCGCGATTCCTCCTGTGAGGCCCATCGTGGCGTCCACACCCAAAAAGAGCGGGTCAGCCAAGGCCATCCTCGCCCCGAGCCCGGCCACAAGCCCGCCCGCCGCCATGTCGAGCCGCTGGCGGAACATGAGGCTGCCGTGAAGCCCCAGGCCCGTCACGCCCGATTTCTCAGCGAAAAGCCCGGCCCCGAGCGTCTGACCCGTATACACGTGATCGCCGAACAGCCTGCCTTCGAACACGGGGCCCGCCACAATGGAGCTCCTGTACAGGGCCATTTTGTAGCTGGCGGCCACATCGTATCCGCCCGGGAGCACCGTATAGGCCCCTTCCACCGACGAGCCCCGCCCCAGGTCGTAGCGGCCGCCCAACGTGAAGTTGATATCGCCGTCGCGCGACATGTAGCCCGCCGAAAGGTGCGTCGCGCCGGCAAGCCCGCTCGCCGCAATGAGGATCACTGCCGCGATCACTGGAACCATGTGCTTCTTCATCTTGTTCCTCCTTTACCGTACACCTGCGCACATCTCTGCCGATTATGGAAACACCCGATCCAGTACGAGGTCGAGCCGCCCCTCCGGGCGGCCCGCGATCTCTTGTCTAGTTGAGAAAGTCCAGCCTAGAACGTGTAGCCTGCGCCGATCGAGAAGAGCGCATGGTCCTTGAGATACTCCACCTGGCCTTTGACGGCGATCTTGTCGGTGATCTTGAAGTTGATCCCGCCCAGCGCGCCCAGGTGGTCAACGACCGTGGCGTCTTCCGTGGGCCGCACCCAATACATGGCCTGGCCGTAGATGGCGCCCGTCTCGCCCAGAGGCTGCTCCACAAACACGCCCGCGCCGTAGTTGACAGCCATCTTGGCAGGCGCTGGGTTAGGAGCGAAATCCTTGTTGTATCTCGCGCCCACAACCGCTCCGATCTTCAGAGCATCGAAGTTCGCCAACGCGTACTTGGCGTAGCCGCCGCCCATGCCGGTGATGTCGTACTTCTTCGCGGGCTCGTCCGCGGTTGGGTTGGCCTCGACCTTCTTAATGCCGATGTAGCCGTTGGCGGAGAAGGTGAGCTTGTCCATGACGTCGAAATCGAGAGCCAGGGTGAGCGTCAACCCGGAGTCCGGAGCTTCAGCGGGTTTCATCCCCACAATGCCCAGCCCGCCGCCGACGAAATTCGCGGCAGACGCAAAGCTGCTGGCGGCCAAGACCAGCGCCAAGGCAAGACTTACTATGGTGGCCTTCTTCATTAGTACCCCTCCTTGATGACAAGGTATCGCTGGTTCATATTCTAGCCTGGTGCGCAAACTCCTTCGAGCGCCCTTAAAGAATGTGTGCTAAAGACGGATGATTTCCGCTGCGATGGACGGGAAATGCGGCAAATGGCACTCCAATCCACCCCAATCACCATGGTCGCCCTCCTGAAGGACTTTCTCATTCTCCACAGAATTTGTCTTGTGTACCAGCATCATCTTGCATCGGAGGAGGATCACCATGTTACGCAGATCTAAGGTCTATGCGGCTTTAGCAGTCGCGCTGCTCGTCCTGGCCCTGGCCGTGCCGGCAATGGCGGCCGATGGCAAGCTGACCCTCGTCTACGTCAACGATGTGCACGGGCACATTGAGCCGTTTACCCGGTCCGGCGCCAAAGAAGAAGTCGGAGCTTTCGCCAAAGCGTCAGTCTTCATCGAAGAGCTGCGCAAAGAGAACCCCAATGTCCTGCTGCTGGCGGCCGGCGACATG
>CAYYHF010000291.1:0-3225 GCA_964471415.1 uncultured Clostridia bacterium
CCAGCACGAAGCGATTCTTCCGCGAACAGAGTGAGGCGCTGGATCATCGTCTAGCACCTCATACGTTCAAAATGTAAACGTTCATTAAGGCCTGGAAAGGTCCGCCGCACTGACAGGTAAACGTCATGAATGCTGGCCCTTCGATCCTCTCAGCCATCATCACCACCTCCGCAATGAGAAAGCGCCTCCAGTTCGGAAGGCGCTCAAACGTGTGTTTACCTGCGTCTATGTGCTCGTTTCGGCGACTTTTTGAACGCGCAGGAGGCCGTATCGATTCCTGAAAAGCCACTCGCGCCGAAACGTGGGCGCTCCGCACTTATTGCACATAAGTACATAATTCACATAATTCCATACCTCCCTTAGTTCCATAACTGCATCGAAAACTCCTGATTTTCATCGAATCAATCATGTAAGCAAATGTAAAACGATTCTAGCTGCACTGTTTTGGAATTATGTGAAGTATGTAATTAAGTGTGTTATGTGTAATAAGTGCAATAAGTCTCCCGAGAAAGAAGAACGGGCGCTACCTCAGCAGCACCCATTCCGTTATGCTTCGTCCTGACCGCCGTCTCGGATCCTCCGACAATCCTGGTTTCATCAGTACCGTGATGTATCGGCGTTCTCTCAGAGTCGCCTCCAGCCTGTCCAATACGTCCGAAGATTCGCGCAATGTGCGCGAAACATCGCTTCTTGTGGCTCGCCCGCCACGATCCCGAAGCAGCGTCAGCGCCCGCCTCACAAGTCTTTCGTGACTGCTTGCAGTCAGCTCTTGCGCGAATCGCTCTGCCCCGCTGATCCACCTGCCTAGTATCGGCAGTGCATCCTCCACGTCTCGCGGCGTGATAACTAGAGTATCCCGAGTCGTCACGTCTTGCCTGCCGGCGGCTACGCACATACACAGTTTGATAAGCATCGTCGGCAGTCGTTGCACCATGGAGGCTAGTGCTTCATCATGCTCGCCCACGTTTTCAACCCAGGCCACATTATGATCTATCATCTTCAAGGAGTCGCCCTCGAATACCGCTCGTCGGCCTGGTGCTGACCACTGGCGAAGTTCGTTCAGCCGTGCGATGATGATATTTCTTTCCGTGGTGCGTGCGTCCTGGATCTTGTAAAAAGGCTTTCGTGGAGGCTTCCCCTCCGGCCATGCTACAGCGAAACGCGGAAGGAGTCCGCTCTGCACGTCAGCCAGCGTCAGATTCCCGAACAGCGCTCCAGGAGTGCAGCAGGCCAGTATATTCAGCCCCACATCGTCGGCCACGAATTCATGCTTCTGCCCATCGCCCTTCTTGCTTCGGCGATACTTCAACGGCTCACTGGTGTAGGCACTCAAGAGCAAGCCCATTTGGCCGGCTAGATACTTCTGGTGGTGGAGCTTGTCGGCATACCCCGCGAACTCGTCTATAGATAACAGAACAGGCTTGTGCGATTGTTCGGCCAGTTCTTGAACGAATCCCTCGGGCGAATGCCAGTTTGAGACTGTGCTGCCTGGCAGGAAATCCTCTGCAATGCGCCTGGCGAATCCCGTTGCCGTTGTCTTGCGGCTCTTACCAGGATCCCCTATCACTAGTCCAAACAGATTAGCCTGCAAGCCATCGGGATGCGGCCCAAGAATCGCTTTTACTCCATGCAGCGCCATGCTCAGCAGCGTCAGCCCTGATATTTCGTGATACTCCACAGGACTGTCAGTCAGGCTCGATGCCCAGTCGATGTAACGAGTTAGTAGGTGTTCGGGATCCTCCGCCGTCGATATCTCGAAGGAGTAGGCCTTGGCCTCTGCCGCCACAGTCGCCGCCGTTTCGCTTTCGGCTACCGCCAGCGCTTCCCTGAGTAACGCGGCTCCTCCGGCCACGTCGCCCGTCTGAGCCACTACCTCAGCAGCTTGCTGTGTGCCCCGGAGAAATGCCCTCATTGCCGCCTTCTGCTTCACGATACGTAGATATGATGCAGCATTCTGCGATGTGGGCACTGAGTTACCCAAGGCGCTTATATATGACGCACCGCCTGCCCTGGGCAGAGTGCCAGCAGTCGTCATGTCGTTCGTCACGGTCACTAGGTCAATTGGAATCCGCTCTGCCCTCAGCCGCTCGATGCTCTGGAACACCAGCCTGTGCGGATCCGAGTAAAACACGTCTTCCGTGATCTCGGCTACAATGCCATCGGCTACGTCGTTATCCAGGAGCATTGATCCCAGCAGCGCCATTTCGGCATCGCGGTCATGGTCGATTAGTTCTGGTGTGTCTGCCGGCACGGAATCACCCCCCGACTATTGCAAGCAAGAAGGGATTCCGTCTATGGCGTCGAAGTGGTATGATACCCTTGAAGGAGCTTGAAAGCTCCACCATAACGGAATACATCTTGCCCGCTCGCCGCCAGTGCAGCCAACACGATGGCGGCGAAGCTCTTTTCTTGCCATGATTTTCGCTATCCATTCGCGATTCCCTGCCTTACCGAGTCGCGTAGTCTCAACCCCGCCAGCTCGCGCCAGGCCGCGTATTCCAGCGCCAGCCTCCCGCCGTCTACTCCAGCGCACTCCAGTGCCTGGAGCACTCGCGGACTAATTTTCGGCGTCGATCCCCGCTCAACCTCATAGACCCTGACTGTCGAAACGCCCGCCATCAAGGCAAGTTGATTTTGAGTTAACCCCAGTCGCCGGCGCTCGCGCTTGACCGGATTATCCATGCTTTCTCACCCCCCTATAGAAAGAAGGCCTGCTTATGCAGGCTATCGTTCCAGTTTGTTCGCGGTCACTGCTATCAGCTCTGTCTCCGCCGGCTCCATCTCCAGGAGTCGAATGTCGATGGACGGATAGTCCGAATAGCACAATCCGAATGTGGCCCTAACCCCTTGCCTGATGTCCCTGCCCTGCCGCGCTTGCTCCAGCTTCGCCGCGTATACCAGCAGGTCAACGGCCATTTCTAAGCTGTCGATGGTGTTCAGCTCGAACGTCATCACGCGACACCTCGCCGCGATTAGCAGCCCCGGCAGAAGTTCCTCAGCTTCGCGGCCCGTCGCGCTCCTGTCGTTGACCACCCACACCTGCCGCGCCCGCGCTATCGCCGTTTCCTTGAAAGGAGTCTGCAAGGCGTATTTGAGGAAGGCCGCGACGGCCATTTCATACGGCGTAGTGTCGGGATAATCGCCCACCCTGCCTTTGCCTCGGCCCTGTCCGGCTTGCCTTGTGGCTGACGGGATCAGTCCCCGCGTCACCCACGTTCTGGCCGT
>CAYYHF010000292.1:0-3167 GCA_964471415.1 uncultured Clostridia bacterium
ATCGCTGTGGTCAAGGGAACTGGGTCGTACTACGAACATACATTCGAAGTTCAACCCGGCGTGACCTACTACTACAGGGTGAGAGCCTACCGCGAAGGCGACTCCGGTGCCGCATGGAACGATCATCACTCAAGCTACTCAGATGTAGTGCAGGTGACTCTTGCGGACTCTCCGTCAGGCAGGGTAGTCGACGCCAATGGCGCAGGCATCGAGGGAGTCGCCATTTCGGCCTGGGATGTTGACAACGGCATACTCCTTGATGAAGTGGAAAGCTTGTCGGATGGGACATGGCACATGCTGCTCGCAGAAGGCGTTACCGCTGATGTGCTCCCCTTCAAAAAGGGCTTCGTGTTCGATCCGGAGGAAAGGCGTGTGCAAGTGCCCACCGAATACCTGCGTTTCGTCGGGCGTTCCGTGGCCGTCGGATCAAGCGCGCTGAAGCGGATATCATGCGCCAATTACAGAGCTCTCGCTGTGGGAGTTGACGGAACCGTATGGCAATGGGGCTGGGGCTCCGGAGGAGCTAGCCAGTTGACGCGACTATGCGGGATAATGGCTGTTGCTGCAAGCTTTGAGCACAGACTTGCCCTGAAGAGCGACGGTACAGTATGGGGTTGGGGCTCCAACAAGGTGGGTCAGACTGGATGTACGAAGGAATACATAGCCCATGCCGTTCCGATACAGATTGCCGGACTTGATGGCATCGTAGCTATTGCCGCAAATTCCGAGCACAGTATGGCGCTTGCGGATGATGGCACTGTCTGGGCATGGGGCGACAATCGCTCTGGCCAATTGGGGAACGGTGCCACTCGGTCCGGGCCCATTCCGACACAAGTTCATAGGCTCGCGGATGTTGCGTCTATCTCGTGCGGTCGGTTCCACAGCATGGCTCTGAAGAAGGACGGCGCCGTATGGACGTGGGGCGACAACAGCGATGGGCAGCTGGGGGACGGAACGCTGAAAATGCGGAACGCGCCCGTCCAAGTGGTAGGCCTCGATGGTGTGGTCGCTATTTCCGCAGGGTACCGCTACAATATGGCGCTGAAACATGACGGGACTGTATGGGCGTGGGGACTCAACGACAATGGTCAGCTTGGCGATGGTTCACGGACCAACCGCCCGCGTCCTGTCCAGGTGACCGGCGTAGACGATGTTGTGGCTGTCGCTGCAGGAACAAGTCACAGCCTTGCCGTCAGGCGCGATTCCACTATGTGGGCATGGGGATCAAACAGCTACGGAGAGCTGGGCAACGGAACGCGCGAGGATAGCAATGTTCCGGTTCAGGTAGTCGGGCTGGGTCCTGTGTCGGCACTGGAGTGTGGGGGAACCTACAGTGCCGCCCTGACTCCAGACGGGGTTTTCTGGGAGTGGGGTCAAACGGGCTTCGGCGGCGTCGGGCCTAAAGACGGGACTACTGTTCCGGTGCCCGTACCGTTGCTCTAGTTCTGGCCTCAGGGGCAGTCCGGGATCGTAATGGGACACAGGCGGTGGAAACGGGTGAACGCATCGGTCGGCGTTACCTACGGAGAGCGTCTGGCTGATTGTGGATGCGATCTTCTACTGCCGTTGCTGGTAGGCAACGGTCCGGATGCTACGTATGCGGGCAAGGGCATCGGGACCCGGCTGGTCAGATGCTTGCTCTACAGGCTGGACTGGCTTTGCGTATGGACGTGACGCGCGATTGGAATGTGCAGCGGTCTTATGTGTGTCTGGGAATGCTGATATCCACGGGCATAACAGTGAGAGTACTACGCTAATGTACGCTGCGAAGAGTAATCCGGACTTGGGAACCATAGAGGCGCTCATGCGGAGGTTTCTAGCGGTAGCTTTGCTCGCGGCACTTCTGGGGCAGTCAGTATGCGCGTTTGGTGCCTCACTACCAGCTGTAGTGGGCCGGGAATCGGAATCATCCGTCGAGCCGATGGGCCTAGTCAAGAAATACGTAAGCTCAGAGCACTCTAGCAGTGACTTCCTAGAGTTGGCCATCGCCGATGACAGCAAGATCAGGATTAGGGGAAGAACCAGTACGGGTGCAACGCGTTTCCAGTTGATTGATGTAGGAGCAACAAAGCTCTTATTGCAGGGGTATGTAGGATTTGACGGGTCTTTTCAGAGGGTGTACGACGCCACGAAACTCCAAGACACTGGAGTCATCCGACTGCTGTTTGGTCTCTATGACGAGGGCCGCTCCGCGTTCTGGTGTGTCTACACGGTAACATGTCTCAGCCGTGAAAACGGCGCTCTGTTCTTTGTTCAGTCTCCAGTGTATGAGCATAACCTTGCAGCATTCGCGCTTAATACGCCACCTGGGCCTAACGAATACCTTGGCATAGACATCGCTGGCGCGGAAGAGAGAGAAGCCATCGCCAAGTTGGCTTCTGACATAGTCGTAGGGGTCGCCACTGACTACGAGAAGCTCCTTCGGATTCACGACTGGATTACCGCGCACATCTACTACAATTACGATGGCTACCGATCAGGTAAGTACTCGGGTAACTACGGAAGAACAGATGCATACGGAACGCTCCAGAGTAGGATGTCAGTATGCCATGGTTACGCGGTATTGACGGAGGCGCTGCTCAGGAGCGTAGGGATTCCTGCGCGGGTGGTCAGCGGGCATGTCCTGAACGTTAGAGCTGGCGGGAGATACTGGGATGAGGTGGACCATTCAGAAATAAATCACTCGTGGAATGAGGCTTTCGTTGACGGAAGATGGGTGATCTTGGATACAACTTGGGACACCCGGAACCGCTATGAACATGGCAAGTTCAAGAAGGGTCCAACGAGTTACGTCTATTTTGACCCCTCGCTCCAAGCATTTTCATACACTCACAAGATACCGCACCGCTGATAGACTCCGAGCCGATATCTACAAACCTCTAGCAGACCCACCGGATGGCTTTGCTCCCAACACCTAGCTAGCAACGTTTGCGCGTGGACAAGAGAAGCTCCCCGAGTGTTGGCGGATTCGTCGTTTGTTTCAGCGAAACATTCACGGCAGGCTGTGCGTGAATAGGGCAGATGAACCTCAACTCCAGGAGCTCTTTCCTTGTAAGGATCGTAGACTCCGTTGCATCTTGAGCAAACATGGGGAATGTCCTGTAATGCATGTCGATAACCTTTCTGGGTTTGAGCATCTTCGCGGTCCATGCGTCCTGCAAGGGATC
>CAYYHF010000293.1:0-3161 GCA_964471415.1 uncultured Clostridia bacterium
GAGATCGGAGTCTCAGCCGAAATCCAGGGCCGCCCCAAACACTTCTACAGCATCTACCAGAAGATGACCAAGCAGGGCAAGGACTTCAGCGAGATATGGGACCTGATGGGGCTTCGAGTGATCGTGGGCACACTGCGCGAGTGCTACGCTGTGCTCGGAGCCATTCACAGTATATGGAAGCCGATTCCGGGGCGTTTCAAAGACTACGTGGCTATGCCCAAATCCAACATGTATCAGTCCTTGCACACTACGGTGATCGGGCCGCGCGGGGAACCACTGGAGATTCAGATCCGAACGTGGGAGATGCATCGCACAGCGGAGTACGGCATAGCGGCTCACTGGCGCTACAAGGAAGGCAGCGCCGGCGGCGACTTCGAAGACAAGATCACCTGGCTGCGTCAGATTCTGGATTGGCAGAAGGAGACGCGCGATGGGGCCGAGTTCATGGAGACGCTCAAGGTGGACCTGTTCTCAGACGAGGTCTACGTGTTCACCCCAAAGGGCGATGTGAAGACGCTTCCGGCAGGGTCCACCCCAATCGACTTCGCCTATTCAGTCCACACCGATGTCGGCCACAGATGCATGGGCGCGCGGGTGAACGGGCGGATGGCGCCCCTTGGCACGCAGTTGGTCACCGGCGATATCGTAGAGATAATAGCCAACAAGGCGCAGACCGGGCCCAGTCGCGACTGGCTCAACCTGGCCACAACCTCCAAGGCCAAGAGCAAGATCAGGCAGTGGTTCAAGGAGCAGCGGCGCGAGGAGTCGATTGACCGCGGCAAGGAGATGCTCGAGCGCGATCTGCGGCGCATGGGCCACGAAGTACACGCCAATCTCAAGGAAGACCGCCTGGCGGAGGCGGCGCGCAAGTTCGGCTATCAAGGCTCCGACGACCTGCTGGCGGGTATCGGCTACGGCAAGCTCTCGGCGGCCATGGTCGTTGGCAAGCTGGTCCCGGAAAAGGCGGTCGAGAAAGCGCCTGAATCGGTGTTCGAGGAGGCGGCTCGTCCGCTGACCGGCGCCCCGCGATCGCCGCGGTCGACCCACGGAGTGGTAGTTCGGGGTGTCGACAATGTGCTGGTCAGGTTCGCTAGGTGCTGCAGCCCGGTGCCGGGTGACTCGATCGTAGGATACATTACCCGCGGTCGCGGGGTGTCGGTTCACAGGGAGGATTGCCCCAACATCGCAGCGATGATGGCAGAGGACGAGGGCCGGCAGCTCGACGTCAGCTGGGACATGGGCAACAGCACGTCTTACCCTGTGGAGATAGAGATGGAGGCCAGCGACAGCCCCGGTCTGCTTAGCGGGGTTATGAACGCGGTGCTGGAGATGAAGGCGCACGTGAGCGCGGTGAACGCGAGAACCGGTCGCAACCGGACGGCCCTCATCAACATGACTGTGGAGATAGACGATGTGGCTCACATGAACAGCGTCATCGGCAGGCTCAAGCGACTCCAGGGAGTCCAGAACGTGCACCGGGCGCGGCCGAGCTAGTCGGGGCGAGTTGGGTGAGCGGAGGTGGTGGGTTCAGCTGAGAGCTGTGGTGCAACGAGTGATGAGCGCCAAGGTGACTGTAGGCGGACTTACGGTGGGGCAGATAGGCCCGGGGCTCGTGGTGCTCCTTGGCGTGGCGCAGGGCGATGGCCCGGACGATGTGCGCTATATGGTGGACAAGATCCCCAACCTAAGGATTTTTGACGATGCCGATGGGAAGATGAACCTGTCGTGCATAGACGTGGGCGGAAGCGTGCTTGCGGTCTCCCAATTTACGCTGCTCGGCGACTGTCGGCGTGGGCGCCGCCCGAGTTTCACCAACGCAGCCGGGCCCGATGAAGCTAAAGCTCTGTATGAGCAGTTCGCGGCGGGCGTGCGGTCGCTGGGCGTGCATGTGGAGACCGGCGTGTTCAGGGCCGAGATGGAAGTGAGCCTGGTCAACCATGGCCCCGTAACAGTGATGCTCGATAGCTCCAAGTTGCTTTGAGCGAGGACGACGAGGCGCGAACGGCCGGACGCGAGCGGGCCAGACGCCAACGACAAAACATGCTTGAACAGGAGGCGGCCGTCCAGTGGCGGAAAAGGGCATTCTTCGTGTAGACAAGATTCCGGTGGGTCCGCTGTCCACAAACTGCTATGTGGTGTGGCGGGACGGATCGAGCATCGCGGCGGTAATCGATCCGGCGGCGGATCCGGCGAAAATAGCCGGCAGGCTAGAGAGGAACGGCCTTACATGCGGCGCCATTGTCAACACCCACGGCCATCCCGATCACATAGGCGCCAACGGCGCGCTGCGCCGACTGACCGGAGCGCGGGTGTACGTTGGCGCGGAAGACGCTCACATGCTGGCGTGTCCTGACGACATGTTCCGCGTATTGGCGCGCTCGGGCGGGGAAGGCGAGAAGCTGGACGCGGACGAGGCGCTGGCAGGCGGCGACCGGCTGAAAGTGGGCGATGTAGAATTCGTGGTGCTCGCAACGCCCGGCCACACGCCCGGCGGCATCAGTCTGTGGCTCCCGGATGATCTGGCGGTGTTCTCAGGCGATACTCTGTTCAACATGGGGGTAGGGCGCACCGACTTCGCCGGAGGCGATGAAGCCGCGCTTCTCGACTCGATCTATCGAGTCCTGTTCAGCCTAGATGGGCGTGCGAAAGTCTACCCGGGGCACGGGCCCGAAACCACTATTGCAGCTGAGATGGCCTGGCATGGCAGACTCTGACAGTGAGGCGAGGCGCGTGCCGAGACGGTGCGGCAGGTCAGTCCGCACGTTGACACTGGACAATTCTGTAGGTTAAAATGACGTGGGTTATACAGGTCAGGTGGGAGGGTTATTGCGTTGATATCAGGTATGCGTAAACGTATGGGCGCGTTTGTGGCCGTGATCGCGGGTCTTCTGGCGCTTGGTTTGGTTATCCCCATGCTCTTTTCCGGTTCTGGTCCCGGCGGGGCCGCTGCCCGGCTTACAGTGGCCAAGGTCAACCGCGAGCGCGTGTCCGCCCTCGACCTGAGCCGAGAGTTCTACAGGGCCTACTACTATCGCACCTCTTTCGGGGGGCTGAAGGCGGAGGACCTTGACGCCCTGCGTTCACAGGCGCTGGATGGCCTAGTGGAGCAGGCTCTGATACTCGATGCTGCCAAGTCGGCGGGGCTCAACCCCGACCAGGAT
>CAYYHF010000294.1:0-3141 GCA_964471415.1 uncultured Clostridia bacterium
GCCAGGTTGGAGGTGTTCCTGTTGGAAAGGGAAGGCGTCGGTGGCTGTGAGCGATAGGACGGAGGATGGGTCCCTTGCCGGCATGGGGCTCGACATCGGCTCGCGCGTGGACGCCGGCGGGATAGGTTCGCTTCTGGAAATGCACGGCATATGCAAGAGCTTCCCGGGGGTGAAGGCCCTAGACGGGGTTGACCTCAGGCTATGGCCCGGAGAAGTGCATGCACTAGTCGGCGAGAACGGCGCAGGAAAATCCACGCTCATCAAGATACTGGCCGGTGTATACAGGATGGACTCCGGCCGGATCATGATGGACGGTCAGCCGGTCGATGTTAGCTCTCCACGCCGGGCTTCAGAGCGCGGGATCAGCGTGGTTCACCAGGAGTTCACGCTTGTGCCGCAGATGACTGTTGCCGAGAACATCATGCTATCGAACATGCCGTCAGTGCCTGGGATAGGAAGCCTCGTTGACAAGAAGGCCATGGCGTCCGAATCACGGCGGATTCTGGACGACCTCGGCGTGGGCATTTCTGTGACGGCGCCTGTCCGCTCGCTGTCCGTGGCGGAACAGCAGATCGTGGAGGTTGCGAAGGCTCTGTCCAGAAAGACCCGTGTCCTGGTGATGGACGAACCCACTGCGGCCCTGTCCAACGTGGAGGTAGAGCGGCTGTTCGACGTCATACGCACTCTTGTCTCAAAGGGCATCGCGGTTGTCTACATCTCTCATAAGCTCGAAGAAGTCTTCCGGATATCTCACAGGATCACTGTCTTGAGGGACGGGCGCGTAGTCGCAAGCTCCCCAATATCCGGCCTCACCAGGAACGAGGTGATTAAGCAGATGGTGGGGCGCGAGCTGACAAGCATGTACGATAAGCGCCGGGCCGATGCTGGGCCTTGCGCCATGGAGGTTCGAGACCTGCTTTTGGATCCCGATGGGGCGCCTGTTTCCTTCAAGGTGCACGCGGGCGAGATACTCGGGATCGCGGGCTTGATGGGCGCGGGCCAGATTCAGCTGGCCAGGGCCTTATTCGGAATAGGTCGGACATACGGCGGCGAAATCCTGCTCCGGGGACGTCCGGTCAATGTGTCGTCTCCTGACAGGGCGGTACGCTGCGGGATAGGCATGGTGACTGAGAACAGAAAAGAAGAAGGCCTTGTTCAGCTGCTTTCGGTGTCGAAGAACATCACCCTTACGGTCCTGGACGGGCTTTCTCGTCTGGGCGTACTTTCGCCTCGCGCGGAGGATGCCCTTGCCGCTTCGAAAATTGAGGACTTGGACATCAAAACACCCTCTCTTAGGCAGCCTGTGAGGAATCTGTCTGGGGGCAACCAGCAGAAGGTTGTGCTTGCCAAGTGGCTTGCCGTTGACCCGGACGTGATGATCATGTGTGAGCCCACGCGCGGCATAGATGTGGGGGCGAAAGCCGAGATCTATAGGCTCATAGGCGACATGGCCCAAAGCGGCAAGGCGGTGCTTCTGATATCGTCTGAGATACCGGAGGTTCGGGGAATGAGCGACAGGGTGTTGGTGATGCACTCAGGCAGGGTCGTGGGGGAACTCGCGGGCGATGGGTGCACGCAAGAAGCGGTAATGAGGTTGGCGACTGGGGGTAGTGCTGTTGGAGCGTAGGCCCGTTGTCGATATTCTCAGGCGATTTGGGATGGCCATCATACTTTTGGTCATGATTGTCGCACTCTCGTTCATGAATCCGCGATTTTTCTCTGTATCGAACTTCCTGACGATAATGAGGCAGGTAGCCATCAACGGGGCGCTGGCCGCGGGCATGACCATGGTGATATTGACCGGGGGCATAGATCTCTCGGTGGGCGGCAATGTGGCCCTTGCGGGGTGCCTTGCAGCCGGGGCCTTAAGATCCACAGGCAGCCCTTGGCTGGCGATTGCCGTGGCGCTCGGAATGGGGCTCATGATTGGCGCGGTGAACGGCTTCTTTGTGTCTTATGCGAAACTCCCGCCATTCATCGTCACCTTGGCTACATTGGCGCTTGCCAGAGGGTTTACGCTGGTCTACACGGAAGGCAGGCCGATACTAGTGGATTCCCCGGTATTCGACGCGATCGGCGGCGGGTTTGTGGCCCGGATTCCGGTGCCCGTCTTGATCATGGCGGTTGCCTATGTGGTGGTCGGATTTGTGCTGAATCGGACCAGATTCGGGCGGCTTGTCTACGCCATTGGCGGCAATGAGCAAGCCTGCAGGCTGTCGGGTGTGAATGTTGAGAGGAACAAGACGCTGGTGTATGTGTGGTGTGGCCTTCTGGCGGGGCTGTCGTCGGTGATTCTGTCGGCAAGGCTGCTTTCGGCCCAGCCCACTGCGGGGACAGGCTATGAGCTTGATGCCATTGCTGCAGTCATCCTTGGGGGCACGAGCCTGTCAGGCGGCGAGGGCGGCGTAGGTGGGACGCTCGTGGGCGCCTTCATCATCGGGGTACTGGCAAACGGGCTGAACCTGCTCAATGTGTCGCCGTTCTACCAGGATGTAGCTAAAGGGGCCGTGATTTTGGCGGCCGTGCTCATGGACAAGGCATTCCACAGCACTGCTGATGCGAGATGACAGGAGACGATCGGGAATGAAGAAATCCGGCATTATCAATCCCCATCTGTGTCAGGCCTTGGCCAGCCTGGGCCATACGGACTCAATTGTCATATGCGATGCCGGACTGCCGATTCCGCCGGGCGTTTGGAGGATAGACCTATCGCTGGCGCGGGGCGTGCCGTCTTTTGACCAAGTGTTCCACGCGATTGTCCAGGAACTGCAGGTAGAACAGGCGGTCATGGCGGAGGAAGCCATGACGGAGAACGGGCGCGCGGTCCGAGTAGTGACGGAGGCTGTGGGCGAAGGCCGGGTCGCGTTTGTGCCCCATTCGGAGCTGAAGGAGCTGACGAGGCGCGCCAAGGCGGTTGTCAGGACCGGCGAGTTCCGGCCTTACGCCAATGTGATTCTGTACTCAGGAGTTGAGGGTCTGTTCGAAGAGAGGCTTTCGGAGTGATAGGGGGTGAGACGCTGGGAATATGCCAGCATGTCGGGAATGTATCGCAAGTCTTTCTAGGCAGGCAACCATTATGATCAAGGAGGCGCTTTGAATGAAGTCCACTAGGATAGCGCGGGTCTTGCTGTGTGTGTTGAT
>CAYYHF010000295.1:0-3136 GCA_964471415.1 uncultured Clostridia bacterium
AACACAGGTCCGCCGGCTTCGTCGGAATCCTTCCACAGATATCCGAACCCATCGGGACCGCCTGCGCCGAGAGCCGCCGCATCACCGGATGCGCCCGTTACTGCGGACGCGGTGAAGCTGAGCGCGCCGGCGCCGGTGTTGGTCACGGTCAGCGTGGCCGTCTCCACCCGATGCGCGCGGATCGCCCTGTTGAACGATGCAGGGTCCACTCCCGCGATGGGCAGATCGCCCACGACAACATCGACGGTAGCCGATGCGGTGAGGCCATCGTCGTCGGTGACCGTGAGAGTCGCCGTATACTCTCCGTTGGCGTTGTAGGTATGCACAGGCGCGAGGGTACCCGCAGCGTGCGGGCTTCCATCGCCGAAGTCCCAGTCGATTTCGACGATCTGGCCGTCCGGATCCTGCGCATCCGCGGAGAAATGCACCTCAAGCGGGGCGCCGCCGGCCCTAGGTTGCGCGGCGATCGACTTGATCTTGGGCGCTATCTTCGCTTCTACATGCATGAGAGTAGGCACTTGCACCACGGGATTTTCCGGGTCGTTACTTGCGATCTTGATCGTCGCCGCCCAGCATCCTTCGGGCAGCCTGGAAGCATTGAAGGTCACTGTGAGCAGATCGGACCCCGCGGGCTCGATGGTGCCTGCGGTCTTGTCCACGGTGACCCACGAGGGGAAGAAGATCACGCCCAGATCGTCATGGACGTAATTCTCGTTGTAGGCCACCTCTAGACCGACTGTGCCGGTCTTGTTTTCAATGCCTATGGTCGCCTCATTGAGGCGGCTGCCCAGCATCGTCTTGTAGATGTACCCTATCCCGCCCGATGGGTCCAGCAGCACCTGGAAGGTGTAGGGACCGCCGCTTGAGAAGCGGGGCACGTCCTGATACTGGACGATGAACACCTCATCGGAGGCGTAGTAGAAGACCTTCCCGTTGTCCTTTTGGGGTTCGAGGTCGTCCCAGAACGCCGCGATCAGGTCGTTGGGCTCGTCCGCCGTGGGGATGGCGGCATTCATCCATGTGCTGGTCCTGGTACCGAAGGTAAGGTAGCCGTTGGAGCATATGTTGACCTTCGTCTTGTTCTCGCCGTAGAACGGGAACGCAAACGGCAGGTCGACCTGCACTCCATTGTCGGCTCCCAGCGTCACTCGGGTTCCGATGTCGGAGATATCGCCCCAGTCGGGCGGGCCGGATCCCATTTCATCGGTGTCCATCCACACGTAGCCGTACGCGTCCGGGCCGCCGGAGCCAAGCGGCTTTACCGGCTTGCCTGAGACGGGTTCGATCATTCCCTGCAGCTCCAGCACAACGTTGTATCTGAGCTCGCCGAGTCCCTCGTTGTCTATTGTGAGCGTGCGGGTCGTTGTCTCGCCCCATACCATGTCGACCTCAAGCGAAGTGGGATCGACGCTGATGACCGGCGGGAAGAACACGTTGATCTCGATATTGACGGAGCGCTCCTTCTCGTCCGCATCGACTACATGAAACTCGGCGGTGAAGAGGCCTTGCTCCGTGTAGGTGTGAGTCGTGTTGTACTCGTGCACAGCGGGGCTGCCATCGCCGAAGACCCACCACTTGTCGGTGATCTCCGCGTTGCGCGGCGTTGCCGCGGCGGTGAACGTCACTGCGAGCGGAGGAGGGCCGAAAGTCGGCTCGGCCGATGCGGACGTGATGATCGGCCCGCCCAGCGCGTCAAGGGCTGCTGCGATGTTCAGGCGTCCGCCCGTTGCCACCTTGCCTTGGAACGCGGGCTTGACGTCCACGCCGCCGAGGATGGCGTCTTTGATCGTGGGCATGCCCTCGCTCCAACCCGGCGCTCCCTGATACAGAGGTATGCTGGGGTTCGCGGCCGCCGCCAGGGCCGAAGATCCAGATACGTGCGGCGTGGCCATGGAGGTGCCGTAGAAGTGGTCATAGGCTTCTGCCCCAGGCTGAGGCGGCACAGGAGCCGGATCAGGCGGAACGGTGGAGAGTATGTATCCGCCCGGCGCGAACAGGTCCACGCTGACCAGTCCGTAGCATGTGCTCCACCACCCGGGGTAGTTGCACGGCGTGTCATTTTGCATGCTGGCCGCAACGGAGATGATGTTCTCGCAATCGTAGCTCGATGGATAGTGGGGGTTCACATCCGTGTTCTGCCCGCTGTTGCCAGCGGCGCAGCACACGATGGCCTGCGTGGCCTGGATGGCATCGCGCAGGCTCTGCTCGTATCCGCCCCCACCCCAGCTGCAGCTGATGACTTTGGCGCCCTTATTATGGGCGTACTGCATGGCCAGGATTGCATCGCTTGTGTACCCGCCATCGGGGCCAATGAACTTGAGGCTGATTATCTTGATGTTCCAGTTTATGCCGGGAACTCCCATGGCGTTGTCGCCGATGGCGCCGATGGTTCCGGCGCAGTGCGTGCCGTGTTCGTCGTTGAGATAACCATAGCTATCGCGCTCGTCCGGGTCGAACACGGTGTTATCGTTGTTGAAGAAGTCCCAGCCGTAGATGTCGTCGATGTAGCCGTTGCCATCGTTGTCGATCCCATCGTTCGGAATCTCGCCGGGGTTTACCCATATGTTCGTGGCGAGATCGGGATGGTAGACGTAGATTCCGGTGTCGATGACGGCGACTATCATGTCGCTCGACCCGGTGGCCATTCCCCAGGCCTCCGGGGCATCGATATCGGCATCGTTTACAGGATCGCCTTGCATCCTTGGATCCTTGTACGCGGGGGGCAGATTCTCGTTATGCAGCCCCCAGGTTTCGGGGAACCGGGTGTCGCTCGGCATGCGAGGGGCCGCCTTGTAGTGTTTGTAGTCGCGCTCGGCGTAGAGGATCCCCGGATTGCGGCTGAGCAACGCGATGGCATCGTCGATTTGCGCATGCTCAGGGATCTCAACAATGCCGATGCGAGCGCCCGCGGGGCAGGCCGCGCTAGGCTCGAATTCGGCCGTATTGCGCAGCGAGTAACCCATCCGAGTGATGGAGTCGGCTGCCGCGGAGGTTGTGAAGGTGTCGGCGAACCGCACTATCACCCGGCTTGGGTGGTACTCGAGCGGCCCAGGCTGCCATCCGCCGCGGAGTTCGGCGCCGGGGCTTGCCGCGAGCGAGCTCCCGGTCGCGAGGACCAGAGCCGTCAGAACGATGA
>CAYYHF010000296.1:0-3098 GCA_964471415.1 uncultured Clostridia bacterium
GCTGGGTCGTAGGATACAGGTTCGCGACCGCCGTTGCCGCCCGCGGGTTGCAGCCGGAGTCGCACAACGAAGGGAGGGAGGGAGGAAAGGCTATGCCGCGGCATAGCCAACCTTCTCTACTTCCATCCGCGCGACTGCCGGCTGAAATCGCCGCCACGGCATTGTCGCCGAAAGATGCATGCGGGCGCCATTTGACGCTCGGCCCGCTGCGTTGCCGCCGCAGGCCCAAGGCTCGATTTCCGATGGCGGCTATTCCTTGCCGGCGCGGGGATTGCACCCGCTGGAAGCGTCAGGCTTGTTCGGGCGCACCGATGGTATAATGTACCCGCGGAGGTGTTGATCGTGACGTCAAGAAATCCTCGCATGCCACTGGTCTCGGCAGTGGATGTCACGAAGGAATTCGTAACCTCAGAGTCCTTCCTCTCGCGTCGATTGGGGAGCGCCGATGCGCGGCGTACTCTGGCCGTTGACGGCGTCACCCTCGACGTATACCCCGGCCAAACCGTAGGCCTTGTGGGCGAGTCAGGCTGTGGCAAGAGCACGTTCGGGCGCACTCTTGTAGGGCTAACCCAACCCACATCCGGGCAGGTATTCTATGACGGGTCAGCAGTATGGGGTCGCGACCGCCTCGGCCGAGGCGAACTCAAGGGCAAAGCGCAGATCATCTTCCAGAACCCATACAGCTCGCTTAACCCCAGGTACACTGTAGTCCGTATCATCGGAACGGCTCTGGCCGCGCGCGGGGTCGCGCCCGCTGACCGCGAACAGGAAGCGCATGCCCTGATCAGGCGAGTCGGCCTGGCGCCGGACCACCTCGACCGCTACCCCCACCAGCTCAGCGGCGGACAGCGCCAGCGTGTGGGGATCGCGCGCGCCCTAGCCATGCGCCCGCAATTCATCGTGGCGGACGAACCTCTGTCCTCGTTGGATGTATCGGTGCAAGCCCAGATAATCGGGCTGCTGCAAGATTTGCAGTCAGAATACGGACTCTCCTACTTGCTCATCTCCCATGATCTACGAGTGGTCTACCATATGAGCGATGCGGTAGCGGTCATGTATCGCGGCCAGATCGTAGAATCAGCCCCTGCCGGGGAGCTCTTCGCCCACCCATCTCATCCGTATACTCAGCAACTACTGTTGGCGATTCCCGGCAGCGGTCGAAGACTCAGCAGACGACACTCACGAAAGTCCGGCGCCCCTCATTCGCAGGCTAACTTGCAGGCTCAGCCTGCGTCTCGCCGCGGAGGCGCCCAGTGGGCAGTCACCGCGCACGGTGAGAAGCAGCGTGGCTGTGTCTTCGCCCACCGTTGTCCGAACGCGACACGGTTGTGTTCAGCTGAGCGGCCAATCCTGGCTCCACTGGCGGAGTATTCCGACCATGATTGCTCTCGGGCCCGGACCCAGGTCGATGCCGCCCGCCCCGCTCACCTGGTCCGATGTCACAGGGAGTGCGCGTCATGATGGGGCGAATGAGGCGAACTGCACCGGCGCTCCTATCCGCGCTGGCGCTTGTCGCGATCTGTCTCGGCTGTTCGCCGATCACTGCATCAGGCGCCGAAACCGAGCCCGTCCCGCCGCCGCCCTGCGGCGGCCTTGGCGATCCCGATGCCCAAGCCCAAGCCCGAGCGGTCCTGCTCAACATGGTTCAAGCCCAGGCAAACCTGACAAGATTCGAAGGCACTGCAGCGGCGCAGCTTCGCGCGGGTCACCGGAATGTGTTGAGCACCTCTGTCGACCTCATCATCGAAAGGCCCAATCACGTGTGCGTGAGATGGCTGGGGATCACCATCAAGCCCAAGCGCGGCCTGATTTTCATCGACCCTGAGACGCTCGTGTCGCAGGACTATACGCTCACAGTGCTGTCCAGGCCGGGGCAAGCCGGCAACGACCGGGGAGCGGAGCAGGAAAAGTGGATCATATCCGCAGTATCCTCGCCCGAGAACCCGGTCCAGCTCAGCTGGACTCTTTACGTGGATCCGGATACATGGCTTATCAGGCGCGCCGAGGTCGCCGAGGGAACAACTCCCGCGGCTTTGGCCGATGAAGTCTCGATAATTGAAGCCGACTACCGCCAGTCGGGCTACAGACGGTGGGAGCCGGATCGGCTGCGGGCGCAGGGGCCTCTGGTGCTTGAAGAGCTCCTCCCGGGGTTCTTGGCGAGATTGGCCATGGGATGCTCGGGCGGCGGCAAGGCGATCTCAGTGCAGCTGGACTTCAAGTAAGCGTAGCCCGGGTCACGGTCTACGCTTGCGGTTCGCCGTATGTCGCTGATCGCCCGCCGCCTATCGCAGTTCGCCCATCCCAACGAGATCATCGTCTCGGCCGGCCACGCCCACCGGGTGTCCGCCTGCTTACATAACCGATTCTCTCAGCTCCTTGCCCGGCCTAAACACGGGCACTCTCCGCGCTGGTATGCGTATCTCTTCCATGGTCTTGGGGTTGCGGCCAACGCGGGCTTCTCTTCTCTTCGCCTCGAAGCTGCCGAACCCCACAAGCTGCACTTTGTCGCCTGCTTTGAGCCGCTCTTTTATAGTCTCGAAGACTGCGTCGACCGCCCTAGCGCTGTCCTTCTTGCTCATCCCGGCCCGGGCGGCAACAGAATCAACCAGTTCAGACTTGGTCATGCCCTCTGCCCCCTTCCACCAGTATGCTTTCCAGCCCCGCGCGCCGTTATTACTTCAGGCGCAGCGAGTGGGGGGCCCGGCTAGAGAATGATACAGATCAGGCCGCCGCTTCCCTCATTCACGATCTTCTCCAACGTTTCCTGCAGTTTCTCCTGGGCATGAGCGGGCATGTGAGCCAGTTTGGACTGTATGCCCTCACGGATCAGGTCCTGCATGGGCGTTCCCAAAAACTCTGTCTGCCAAATCTTGCTCGGGTCTTCAGCGAATTCCTCGGCGATCCGCCGCGCAAACTCTTCGCTCTGCTTCTCCGTTCCCACGAGCGGCGTGACTTCCGTCTTGATGTCGGCCCGGATCATGTGGATGGACGAAGCGGTAGCCTTCAGCCTCACGCCGCACCTGCTGCCCTGCCTGATGATGTCGGGTTCTTCAAAAGCGATTTCGTCGAGGAACGGCATCACGATACCGTATCCCTTG
>CAYYHF010000297.1:0-3094 GCA_964471415.1 uncultured Clostridia bacterium
GCGGCGCAGATCGCCTCAAGATCATCCACCAGGCAATTGGCGCCCAGCATGGAAATGGTCTCGTATTCGGGACCACTGCCGGATATGCCTGCGAAGGGTCCTGCGGAAATGGATATCTCCCGGCCACAGCCTATCGGGCAATTGGCACAGTGGTATCTGCCCGTGAGCATTCGCGCGGCCATTGCTTCTCCATTAACGCTTTCAGACTTCCCCCAAGTGCCCAGCGCCCAGTTCTTTATGGGCATGTCCCCTATGAACTCGTTGCTTTCCAGGCCTCCCGCCGTGCCGTATGCCCTCATACCCTGACCTTGTTCCGCAAGAACCCGCGACCAGCGCCGAATCGACTCGGTCACTGCATCCGGATCCGCGATCCGAGGCGATTGCGTTCCCTGCGCCACTGCTATGGCCTTAAGGTTCTTGGATCCCATGACCGCCCCCACTCCGCAGCGCCCGGCTGCCCTGGCGTGACGGCCGTCCGTCATTATGCTGGCGAACTTGACCAAGTTCTCTCCTGCAGGTCCTATACTCGCCACGGTGACCTGCTGTCCATGGACGCTCTTGAGCGCGTCATCCACTTCATAGGTGTCCCTGCCTACAAGATTCTCAGCGTCTAGCAATTGCGCGCCTTGCTCTGACACATAAAGGTAACATAGGTTACGGGCTTGCCCCGTAATGATAATACCATCAAATCCCGATCTTTTTAGTTTGAGGCCGAACGTCCCGCCCACATCGGATTCCGCGTACATTCCAGTCAAAGGAGACTTGGTGACCACTGCCAGTCTGGCCGAAGTGGGCAGCCTGGTAGCGGCGAAAGGACCGGTGAGAAGAATCAGCACGTTCTCCGGACCCAGCGGACGGGAGAGCGGACTCGTCTCCTTATTGAGGTAGTAGGTCCCAAGACCGGATCCTCCCACGTACTTTCTGGCCAAGGCGCCGTTCAGCCGCTCAACCGCGATGTCCGACGACCCCAGGTCAACTCTGAGCACTCTTCCCGCGTGGCCAAACAAACCAGCCCTACCCCCTTGCCCCTGGAATCGGGCAACGGGAGCCGCCAGACTACTCCCGCGCCCGCCGATCCGTGCACCGTCAGTTGCGAATCATCTGTCCTTCTTTCATGACTGCCGCGACATTCCGCATATCCTCGATGTTGTCCAGGGGGTTTCCGTCTATCACGATGATGTCGGCCAGCTTGCCCGCCTGTATGCTGCCCGTAACATCAGACAGGCCGCAGAGCTCCGCGCCGTTCACCGTTGCTATCCTGATAGCTTCAAGATGAGAGAAACCTGCTTCGACGAAAGTAGAGAGCTCGTCGGCGACATGACCGTGGTAAGTGTCGCCGCCTATGGCTAGCTTCACATTGTATCTGCGGGCGATGCGCAGATTCTCCACGTAGTTCTCTGCAATCCCCTTCAAGCGGTCGCTGTAGGGGATATTCGGAGCCTTCACTGCCGCCTTGGTCACTCCTGTGTTCACCACGAGGAAGCACCCTTTGTCGGCGATCATCTTGATTTCGTCTTCTGTAAGCAACATACCATGCTCGATCGAATCCAGGCCTGCTTCAACAGCCCACTTCAGGCCGTCCCCTCCGTGCGCATGCCCGGTTATCCGCCTATTGGCGCGATGCGCCTCCCGAATGGCGGCAACGATTTCCTCTTTCGTGTACTCCGATGCCAGGGGGTTCGATCCCGTTGTAGACATGCCGCCCGTTATGATGAACTTGACCTGGTCGACGCCTGCCTTGATCTGTGTGCGAACTGCTTTGCGCACGGCATCGACACCATCCGCTTCAATGCCCAAGTACCAACCGTGACCGCCGGTTCGGCAAATCGGCTGCCCGCAGATAATGAGCCGCGGCCCCAGCATCAAGCCCTCGTTGATCGCGCCTCTCCAGATCTTGTCCAGAAATTCTCGTTCGCCCGCAACCCTCATCGTGGTAATGCCCGACCTGAGCAGATGCTCTGCGTTCTTGACCCCCTTGATGGCCGTGTAGCACAGATGCTCTCGGGCCTGCGCCTCCTCATCGCCCATATCCAGCCCGAGATGATCATGGCCGTCAATGACGCCCGGCATGACCGTAAACGCGCCAAAGTCGTGTACCTCTACATCCGCGCACGCGCACGCACACGCGCCTGCGCATGCTCCCGCTCCCTCATTGCCGGTCGCCGGGGACCCGGACCCGGCCGAAACCGAGCTGATCTTGCCATCGACAATGACGATCTCGGCGTTTTCAAGAACCTCATCTTGTACCCCAGTGATCAACCGACCGCACCTTAGCACTGTCTTCATAGGTATCTACTCCTTTAGCTATATCGCTGTGGCTCGCGGCTCGCTCACTCATGAGGTTGCCGTATATATGCAAACTCCTCTTCAATCTGAACTTGATCTAGAGGCTTGCTCATGAGGCTTGCCACCACTCCCACAACCAGACCGACGATCCAACCCACCATACCTTCGTGGATGATCGTAGCCCTCCACGGGGTCTGGTACCATATGATCACGGCGAGCAGTCCCGACAGCATCGATGCAATGGCGCCCTGCTTATTGAATCTCTTCCAGTACAGGGCGAGCATCAGCGATGGGCCGAACGTAGCCGACAGACCGCCCGAGGCGTACAGGGTCAGCCACATTACCGACTGCGGGGTGCGGTAGCAGATGTATGCGCCGAGCAGCGACACGACAAGCACTGCCAGCCTCGACAGCGAAACCACTTTCTTGTCGGAGGCGTCCTTATTGATGAAGCCCTTGTACAGGTCGACCGAAAGGGTAGTCGCAACGCTCAACAACTGCGAGTCCACTGTGGACATGAGAAGCGCCAACAGCGCCGCAAAGAGTATCCCAGCCACCCACGGGTTGATGAGTGTCAACACGCTGGGGAAGATGGTTTCCGGATCGGCCAAGTTGGGGAAGAAGACTCTGCCGGCATAGCCGATCATCCAGGAAGTCCAGTAGTTGATCAGCAGCGCTACCTGCCCGAACAACGCCATTTCATAAGCTTGTTTGGAGTTCTCAATGGCGAAGTTTCTTATGGTATCATGGGGTCTTCCGATGACCACGAACACTGTGGTGAAGCTGTACCACACGAACCCGAGCAGCG
>CAYYHF010000298.1:0-3086 GCA_964471415.1 uncultured Clostridia bacterium
GCACCAACCATTGCTGCGATTCGCTGCACATAGAGATAAAAGCGCCTCGAAAACCAGCGAATCCTCAAGGCCAGCCAAACTTGGTTGTCGCAACAACCCGCCAGCTTACGGCTGTGTACATCCGTTGCCGGCGGTCGCGTGCAGATCTGGGATCTGGGACGATCGGGACGAAGGTGCGCCCACGCCGCCACCCGCCCTACCTCCCATGCCCCGACTCATAATGCTTCCCCAGGGCCGCGGGCGGCCTCGACCGGACGACTGCGCCTGCCAGGATCAGGATGGTGAGGGCGTAGGGGATCATCTGTATGATCTCCACAGCAAGCGGTATCTGAGCTGTTTGCATGCGCATCTGTATGGCGTCGGTGAACGAGAACAGGAAGCTGGCGCCCAGGCCGCCGAGGGGATTCCAGCCGCCGAAGATGCATGCGGCCAGGGCCATGTAGCCGCGCCCGGCCGACATGTCTTTGCTGAACCAGTTGAGCTGGGCCAGCGACAGATATGCCCCGCCCAGCCCGGCCAGGCACCCGCTGAGGATCACGCAGAAATACTGCACTGCGCGCACGTTTATGCCAACGGTGTCGGCGGCCTCCGGATGTTCGCCCGTCATCCTGATGCGAAGCCCCAGGGGCGTCCTGAACATCACCACCCAGCCCAGCGCAATCAGAGCCAGACCCACATAGACCAATGGCGAATGCGCGCCCAGAATAGTCCCGAGCACTGGTATGTCGCGCAGCCCGGGCACTGACCACGTTCCGAGGCCGGCAACCATATCGGTGGCGCCCTTACGCTTCCATATGACCTGCATCAGCCATGTGGTGGCGCCTGAGGCTAGGATATTGATCCCAACGCCCGTCACAACGTGGTCCGCCTTCAAGCGGATGGCAAACACGGCAAGGATGGCGCCGATGAATCCCCCGCCCACTACCGCCAGCAAGACCCCAAGCCACGGACTGCCTGTGAGGTGCGATCCGAGCACTCCGCAGAACGCCCCCGCCAACATCATGCCTTCGAGCCCGATGTTGACCACTCCGGACCTTTCGGAAAACGCCCCGCCCATCGCGGCCAGGGCAATAGGGACGGCCATTCTGATAGTGGCCGTGAGATTGTTTATGTTAAATACTACATCTCCAAACCCGCTCATGCCCGCCCTCCGCCTCTCTCCGGCACACGATCCCAACGCGGTTTCAGGAGCATGCTCCCGAGCGCGGGCGCAGCCACAAACAGTATCACCAAGCCTTGAACCATGGTCATCAGTTCCATTGGTATCCCCGCGAAAAGCTGCATAGACTGCCCGCCCGACTGCAGCGCCCCGAAGAGAAGAGCCGCGGGGATGACCGCCCACATACTCTGGCCCGCAATCACCGCCACTGCGATCCCGGTGAAGCCGTAGCCAGGCGAGAAGTAGGGGATGAACCTGTACAGCGTGCCCATAGACTCCACAGAACCGGCAAGGCCCGCCACCGCTCCGCTGATCATCATTGCCTGCACCGTTCTTGCGGCCACATTCACCCCGCCATACTCAGCGGCATGCGGATTCTGCCCCACGGCCTGTATCTCGTAGCCGAGCACGCTCCTTCGCATAACGCGGTCGAGGAGAGCAACAGCGAGAATACCGATAACGATGCCAAGTGAAACACGGGTCCCGGGCACCAGCTCAGGCAGCCTGGAACCTGACGGCAGCAATACAGTCTGGTCCACCGGGCCGGGGTCTCTGAAGTAGGTCTTTACCAAGAACGTTGTGAGAGATATGGCAATGTAGTTGAGCATGATTGTGGTGATGACCTCATGCGCCCCTATCTTGGCCTTGAGATATCCGGGCAGAAAGCCCAGCGCGGCGCCGGCCCCGGCCCCCGCGGCAAGCGCGATGATCACTCGGAGCGCCGGCGGCAGGCCGGAAAGCGCCAGCGCGACCACGGCAGACGTTAGGGCGCCCATGTAGAGCTGCCCCTCAGCCCCTACGTTGAACAGGCCGCACTGGAACGCGAATGCCACTGCAAGTCCCGTAAAGAGCAGAGGAGTCGACATCACCACTGTAGTCGCGAGGCTGTATACTCCTCCGAAGGCCCCCATAAGGAGGTTGGAGTATGCCTCTTTGACACTGTAGCCGGAAGCCCCGATCAAAACAGCCCCTATCACCAGCGCCAGCAGCACCGCGATGGCTGAGTACGCGAATCTTGACGCATTCCTTCGAAGGCCCATCGGTCACACCTCGTTTCTCTGTCCGGTCATCAGCAGTCCCAGCTCGCGCTGAGTAAACCGATTCGCCGGACGCACGTCCACTATCCGGCCTTCATAGATAACTGCTATTCTGTCGGACAGCTCAAGCACCTCGTCAAGCTCCGCCGATATGAGCAGGACTGCCTTTCCCTGGTTGCGGCTGGCGAGGATCTGCTCTCTGATGTAGTGGGTGGCGCCAACGTCCAGTCCGCGTGTGGGCTGCGCCGCCACCACAACGCTGTGAGGACGGGCCAGTTCGCGCCCGACCAGCATTTTCTGTTGGTTTCCTCCCGACAGCGAGCCCATGGGCTGATCGATGGACTCTGCGCGCACATCGTACTCGGCCACGATGCTCTGAGCGTGTTGGCGCACTGCGCTTTCCAGGAGGAGTCCGCGCTGACTGAAATCCGCGCAGCGGTGTATGCCCAGCACTGAGTTTCGAGCCAGGCTGAACGAAGCCACCATGCCCCGCTTCAGCCTATCGGAAGGAATATAGGCAACGCCTCTGTCCCTGATCTTCCCGGTGTCGAGGCCGGTCACATCCTGTCCGGCCAGGATGATCCTGCCCTTGCTCGGCCTGCGCAGCCCGGTCGCCGCTTCCTCCAGTTCCAGCTGGCCGTTGCCGTCAACGCCGGCTATGCCCAACACCTCGCCGCTCCTTACGGCCAGATTCACATCGCAAAGGCGCGAGCGAGCGCCCTTGCGCCCGGCCACCGATACGTCCTTGAGCTCAAGCAACACAGCCTGCCTCGGCGGCGTTCGCTCATCGTCATGCACGGGAAGACTGCGCCCCACCATCATCTCGACCAGACTATCGGGCGCGGCATCGGCAGTGCATACAGTGCCGATGGTCTTGCCATCGCGCAGCA
>CAYYHF010000299.1:0-3071 GCA_964471415.1 uncultured Clostridia bacterium
TGGCGGTGGTCCGTATCTGCTCGCCCAGCTCGATCAGGAGCTCGATATCTCCCTCCCGGCCCTGGCCCTTGGTGATGCGATCTAGGATCTCAAGCATGCGCTTAGTCCCGATACGGCACGGCGCGCACTTGCCGCACGATTCGTCCTGGATGAACTGCATGAAGAACTTGGCCAAGTCCACCATGCAAGTATCTTCGTCCATGATGATCAGGCCGCCCGACCCCATCATGGTGCCGAGTTCCTTGAGCGACTCATAGTCTATTGCTGTGTTCAGGAACTGCGCCGGTATGCAGCCGCCCGATGGGCCGCCTGTCTGCGCCGCCTTGAACTTCTTCCCATTGGGAATTCCGCCGCCGATATCGAAGATGATGTCGCCTAGCGCAGTGCCCATAGGCACTTCCACAAGGCCGGTATTGTTGATCTTCCCGGCAAGCGCGAACACTTTCGTGCCTTTGCTCTTTTCAGTCCCAAGGGACGAGAACCACTCAGCGCCGCGCAGGATGATCGGGGCAATATTCGCATAAGTCTCAACGTTGTTGATCAGCGTAGGCTGACCCCACAGTCCGGACTGCGCCGGATATGGCGGTCTTGGCCTGGGCTCGCCTCGGCGGCTTTCCACCGATGCCAGAAGCGCGGTCTCCTCGCCGCACACAAAAGCGCCGGCGCCTACACGAAGATCGATATTGAAGTCAAAGCCGGCGCCGAAGATGTTGGAGCCCAAGAGTCCGTATTCCCTCGCCTGCCCGATGGCATGCTGCAGGTGAGCTACGGCCAGCGGGTACTCGGCCCGCACATAGATGTAGCCCTGGTTGGCGCCGACCGCGTAGCCGGCTATCGCCATGGCCTCAAGCACTGCATGGGGATCGCCTTCCAGCACGGAGCGGTCCATGAAAGCCCCGGGGTCGCCCTCGTCGGCGTTGCACACCACATACTTGGGAGACCCGGGCGCCCGGAAAGTGAGGTCCCACTTAACTCCGGTGGGGAATCCCGCTCCACCACGCCCTCTGAGGCCTGCGCGCTTGAGGGTATCGATGATGTCGGCCGGCTTCATCTCGGTGAGAGCCTTGCCCAGAGCCGCATAGCCATCGCGCGCGATGTACTCATCGATGTTGAGCGGGTCAATGACACCCGTGTTCCGCAGAGCTATCCGCTCCTGCCGGCTGAAAAAGTCGATCGCTTCTTGTGTCTCCACGACTTCAGCTGTGTCGGGCTCCCTGTATAGAAGCCGGGTCACTATGCGCCCCTTGACAAGGTGTTCGTTGACGATCTCTCTGGCATCGTCCGGGGTGAGTTTCATGTAGAAGACGCCTTCGGGGTACACAACCGCTATCGGCCCCATATCGCACGGGCCCATACACCCAGTGACAACCACCTTTATTTCGCGCTCAATGCCTTTTGCGGCTATTTCAGCCTCCAGCGCCTCCCGCACCGCCTTACAGCCGGAGGAGACACAGGCTGCGCCACCGCACACAAGCACGTGCGCTCGAACCAGATCCATTCGTATTCCTCCCTCAATACGCCTGCTGCCGTGGCATGATACTAAGAGTATTTCTTAAGGACCTCAGCTACTCGGTCAGGCTTGATCCGCGCATAGATGTCATCGTCCACCGTCATTACCGGACCCAGCCCACATGCGCCGATGCACCTCATTACCTGGATGGAGAAGAGCCTGTCGGGCGTGGTATCGCCCGCCTCAATTCCCAGCACTCGCTCGACTTTGTCCAGGATTTTGTCGCCCCCACGAACATAACAGGCGGTGCCCAGGCATACCCCTACCGTGTGTTTGCCTTTGGGTTTGGTAGTAAACAGCGCGTAGAACGTAATCACGCTGTAGACATCGGCCAGCGGAACGTCGAGCCCCGCCGCCACGCGCTCCTGAACCTCGAGGGGTAGGTAACCCACTACCTGTTGGATCTCGTGGAGGCATGGGATCAGCACTCCGCGCTGGCCCTTGTACCCGGCGATGATCTCGTCCACCTTCGCCCACTGTTCGGGCGTGATGTCTGTCACATCGCTCGCGCTACTGGTTTCACAGCAACCCATAGACCTTTCAACCTCCTCTGCCGGCCATTACAGCCACGCATTTTGTATGCACGATTCATGCCAGAGCCCCAAACCGCGCGTAGCTGGCCCTGTCGGAAGCGCAATTCGCCAGCCTGATGCGTTTCTGCATCGGTTGTGAATCCTCTCACTTGCTCGCTACACACGCAGTGTGCGGCGCAGGCACACCTGCGCACTGTCTAGCAGCGGTTCATCTGCATCCGACAGTAGTCCCGGCACCGATGATGCCGGGCTGCATCGAATAATGCAGATTCGCATCGCACATCCACAGCCCCATCGCCGCTATTTACAGTCGTTCATGTGTTTCTGGATTTTTCTAACGATTGTGGACTGATTCACCCCTAGCGCGCGAGCCATAGAGTAGGTGCTGGAGCAAGTCTGCGATGCATGCTCAATCAGCTGCCGCTCCACCTCGTCCACCGCTTTGCGCAGCGGCAGGATGCCCGACACGCGAACCTCGCCTGCACAGTCCGCGCTTCCCCGCCTGATGTGCGCAGGAAGATGCTCCACGCCGATTACAGGGTCCTCCACAGTTACCACAAGGAACTCCAGTACGTTTTCAAGCTCCCTGACATTCCCCGGCCAGCTGTAGCTCTCCAGTTTCTCCCTGGCTTCTCGGGAGATCTGGCGTCTCCGTCCATACTTAGAGCTCCACTTGTCGAGGAAATGATATGTCAGCGGCGCAATATCTCCGGCCCTCTCACGCAGGGCGGGTACCCGAATCGGTATAACATTCAGCCGATAGTAGAGGTCATTGCGGAAGCGCCCTTCTCTCACCGCTGCCTCTATGTCGCGGTTGGTGGCCGCCATTATGCGCGCATCAACCCTTATCTGCCTGGTGCCTCCGACCCGAACTAAGCTCTTCTCCTGCAACACCTGCAGGAGTTTGGCCTGCAGGCCCAGGGGCATCTCAGTGATCTCGTCTAAAAGCAGCGTGCCGCCTGATGCCAGCTCAATCAGGCCAGGCTTGCCGTCTCTGCGAGCGCCCGTGAAGGCGCCCTCCTCATACC
>CAYYHF010000300.1:0-3058 GCA_964471415.1 uncultured Clostridia bacterium
GGCCTAGCGACCACGGATACTTCGATCCGCGGCGTTAATTCAGACAAGGTGATCGGCGCGGTCGGCGGCGAGGACGACCCCGTGATACGCTCGTTCATCTACGGCTATGAGCAGGGCGCCAAGTACATCGACAAGGACATCGAGGTCAAGACGGTCTTTGCCGGCACATGGGATGACCCGGTCCGCGGCAAGCAGGCCGCCAAGCAGCTTTACTCGCAGAAGGCCGACATCGTCTTCCAGATAGCGGCGCTTACCGGTTCGGGAGTGTTGGAGGCCGCCAAGGAGGAAGGGAAGTACGCCATCGGCGTCGACTCCAACCAGAACCCGCTGCAGCCGGGGCATGTGGTCACCTCTGACCTGAAGAATGTGGGAGACGCGATCTACGCAGTGTTCAAGACCATCATCGATGGCTCCTACAAGCCGGGCGTGGTGCTGGAATACGGCCTCAAAGAGGGCGGAGTGGGGCTTGCCATCGATGAGCACACCGAGAAGATCCTCCCTCCTGCATCCCTAAAGCGCGTTTTGGAAATTCAGGAGAAGGTCAAGTCGGGGCAGATCAAGGTGAAAAGGTATCAATAACAGCCGATAGGTCGGGGCGAGCGCGAGTAAGCTAGAGCGCGTGCAGACGAGCTAGGGCGCGAGCGCGGGCAGCGTTTGTCCGGCGCGGGGCAGGGCCGATGAATGGCACGGAAGGCCCTGCTCTGCGCCTTGTCTGATATTCTGGAGGTGCCAAGTCGCTTGGACGATCATTTCATCCAGATGCGTTCCATTATCAAGGTGTATCCCCCCGACACCCTCGCTCTGGACCGCGTGGACCTCGCGATAAGGGAAGGCGAGATCCACTCGGTCATCGGAGAGAACGGGGCAGGCAAATCCACCTTGATGAAAGTACTTTACGGTATGACCCCTGCAAGCAGCGGCGAGATCAGCTTTTGCGGCCGTCGAGCGCGCTACGCCAGCCCTCGCGAAGCAACGGCGGCCGGGATCGGAATGGTCCATCAGGAGTTCATGCTAGTGCCGTCATACACTATATACGAAAACGTGATTCTCGGGGCCGAGCCTGTGGGTCGGTTGGGCGCGTTGCGCAACGCCGAGGCGCGCCGGCGCGTGCAGTCGCTCATCGACCGGTACGGCCTCAATCTCAATATCGACGACAGGGTGTGCGATACGTCCGTGGGCGCGCAGCAGAAGGTGGAGATCCTCAAGCTGCTCTACCGAGATGTGAATGTACTGATCATGGACGAGCCCACCGCTGTGCTCACGCCGCAGGAGACGGGGGAGCTGTTTAGGCGCCTACGCGACTTGAACGCCTCCGGCAAGACAATCATCTTCATCAGCCACAAGCTCGACGAGGTGCTTGAGCTGTCGGACGCTATCACTGTGATGCGCCGCGGGCGGCGTGTTGCTACCATTGAGAACCGCGGCCTCGGCAAGGCGGATCTTGCCCGGGCAATGGTGGGCAGGGATGTGGTGTTCTCGGTGGACAAACCCCCAGCGCAATGCGGCGATGTGGTATTCGAGGCCCGTGATCTGAGCTTTGTTGACGCAGGCGGCAGACAGAGGCTGGACGGGGTATCGCTTGCGGTGAGGCGAGGCGAGATCGTGGGGATAGCCGGGGTAGAAGGCAATGGCCAGCTCGAACTGGTGCAGCTAATCACGGGGCTTGCGCCCGTTCAGTCGGGGCAGATCGCCATCTGTGGACGCGATGTCACAGACGCGCCGGTTATCGAGCGGCGCAAGCTCATGTGCTACGTTCCGCAAGACCGCAAGGCATCGGGCAGCGCGCAGAATATGAGCCTCACAGACAATGCCATAATGACCCATCATCGCCTCAACCCGGGGCTGGAGTCTGGGTGGAGACGGCTTCTCAGCCCGGCCCGGTGTCGTGGTTTTGCGCAGCGCCTAGTCGACACATTCGGCGTTCTGGCGCCCGACATCGAAGCCCCCATATCGTCCCTTTCAGGAGGGAACCAGCAGAAAGTCGTGGTGGGTCGGGAGTTCCTGTTCAACGCCGACTTCGTTCTGCTCGACCAGCCTACTCGGGGCGTAGACGTTGGCTCGGTGGAGTTCATCCAGCGAGAGATCATCCAGAAAAGAGGTCTGTCCGCCCCCGGTGCGGGCTGCCTGCTGATCTCGGCCGACCTAGATGAGCTGTTCAGCCTGGCGGATCGGATCCTGGTGATGCATCGGGGCCGGATCGCGGCGGACCTAGCGCCAGCTGACACGA
Organism: uncultured Clostridia bacterium; assembly: GCA_964471415.1. Classification (GTDB taxonomy): domain Bacteria; phylum Bacillota; class DTU025; order DTU025; family DTU025; genus UBA5389. The sequence continues at coordinate 2,228 of CAYYHF010000300.1, forward strand.
CCCGCGAAGAAGTGGGAGAGTACATGCTGGGCGCGCGAGAGGGGGCAGGCGCACGATGAACAAGAACGCACTTACGGCCCTGGCCGGGATCGGGGTGGCTCTTGCAGCTGGTCTTGTGATTCTCTGGGTTCAAGGATACCCGGCCCTGCCGAGCTACGCGGCGCTCTTTTCCTATAGTCTTTTTTCCAAGTTCGCAATCGTGTCGACCCTCAACAAGGCCACGCCGCTCATCCTAACCGGTCTTTCGGCCGCGGTTGGATTCGGCAGCAACTGCGTGAACCTGGGCCAACCCGGCCAGTTCCTGATGGGCGCGATGGCCGTTGCGGCGCTGGGTATCGTCTGCGACCTGCCAGCGCCTGTGATGATCCCTATTTCGATCATGGCGGCTCTGGCCGCCGGTGCGCTTTGGGCGGGAATCGCGGCAGCGCTCCGTCGACGGTTCAACATGGATGAGTTCATTACCACCCTGATGCTCAACTTCATCGCGGACTACTTCACTCTCTACTTGATATCCGGCCCGATGTGGGACCGCGCCACGTATTCGCCGATGACCAAGATGACCGGCCCCGGCAGCTGGCTGCCGATGTGGAACGGTCTGAGCGCTGCGTTTATCGTGTCTTGCATCGCGTTTGTGGTCACGTGGGTCATGTGGGACAGGTCCAAGCTAGGATATGAGTGGAGGGCTATGGGCCAGAATTCGGTGTTCTCCCGTGTTGGAGGCTGCGACAACGAAGCTAACTTCACGCGCGCCATGCTGGTGAGCGGGGCCTTAGCGGGGCTTGCGGGCGGGCTGATGATCATGGGCGGCATGCAGCATCGGTTCGTCAAGGG
>CAYYHF010000301.1:0-3055 GCA_964471415.1 uncultured Clostridia bacterium
CTGCCCTGAGTACGTTTACTTGATGGCTCGAACCGATAGCTTCAGGCAGCATGCAGTCAAGAGCATGACTGGAGCATCAGGAAGGCAGAGAGTTCAGATTGCCTGTTTCAATGACTATTTGCTGGCAATTCCGCCCCGGGGACTATTGGATCAGTTCTCCATGATCGCGGTTCCCATGTTCAGGCAGGCATGGACATTGTCAGAAATCAATGACAAGCTGAGACAGATCCGCGACCTCCTGCTTCCCCGCCTGATCTCCGGGGAACTGGACGTAAGCAGCATCACCATAGATGCCGAGGAAGACAATCTGTGAGGTGCCGCGGCTAAGGGAGGAATCACGATCATGGGCCTTCCATTCACTGACTACTCCGAAAACGCGCTTGTTGAACAGCCCGCCATAGCGCTCTTTGGTGAGCTATGGGGCATAGCCAACGCGATCAACGGTCTCCACGAGACCTTTGGTCCCTCGGGCACCTTGGGGCGGGAGGCCGACTCTGAGGTAGTGCTGGTATCGAGGCTGCGGCCCGCGCTTGTGAGGCTCAATCCGGGTCTGCCGGCCGCCACCATCGATGCAGCAGTTGAGGAACTGGTCAGAGATCGAACTTCCATGGGTCCGGTCAATGCGAATTGCGACATCTACAAGCTGCTAAAGAACGGCGTTAGGGTTGAGGCGTGCAACCGATGGGGCGAGCCTACGGTAGACACTGTCCGTGTCATTGACTGGGACAACCCGGACAACAACGATTTCCTCCTAGTGTCTCAGTTCTCGGTCACGGGGGATATCTACACTAGGCGACCTGACCTTGTGGGGTTTGTCAACGGATTGCCCTTGGTTGTCTTCGAGCTGAAAGCCGTTCACAGGCGCCTTGAGGACGCGTACGGCGGAAACATCCGCGACTACAAGGCCAGCATACCTCAGCTGTTCTGGTACAACGGCTTCATCATAGTCTCCAACGGTGCAGACAGCAGGATCGGCACCATCACATCCAGCTGGGAGCACTTCAACGAATGGAAGAAGGTCGACAGTGAGGATGAGCAGGGTATCACCTCTCTTGAGACCATGATCCGCGGCACTTGCGGCAAGGCCCGGCTGCTTGACCTGATCGAGAACTACACCCTGTTCGTTGAGGGTGGCGGGGGCACGATTAAGGTGCTGGCCATGAACCACCAGTATCTTGGCGTCGAGAATGCCATCAGGGCCTTCCAGGGCATCAAGGAGAACCAGGGCAAGTTGGGTGTGTTCTGGCACACTCAGGGCAGCGGCAAGTCATACTCAATGATCTTGTTCTCGCAGAAGATACTGAGGAAGCACCCCGGCAACTGGACGTTTGTCGTGGTCACCGACAGGCAGGAGCTGGACGAGCAGATCTACAAGAACTTCGTTAATGCAGGCGCTGTGATAGAGCAGGACGTCCAGGCCGCCAGCGGCGAACACCTCAGGCGCCTGCTGCGTGAGAATCACCGCAATGTCTTCACTCTCGTACACAAGTTCCACACCGAGAAGGGCGAGAAGCACCCCAAGCTATCCGATCGTTCCGACATCATTGTGATGGTGGATGAAGCACACAGGACACAATACGACATCTTAGCGATGAACATGCGGAATGCCCTACCCAATGCGGCATTCATCGCATTCACCGGAACGCCTCTCATGGCTGGCGAGGAACGCACCCGCGAGGTCTTTGGCGATTACGTGAGCGTTTACAACTTCGCCCAGTCCGTTGAGGACAGCGCCACTGTCCCCCTGTACTATGAGAACCGCATACCCAGGCTTCAGCTCACCAATGAAGCGCTCAACGATGATCTGAACGAGTTGCTCGACAGCGCCGCTCTCGATGAGGAGCAAGAGGAGAAGCTAGAGCGGGAGTTCGCCCGCCAGTACCACCTGATCACCAGGGATGACAGGCTCGGAGCTATCGCAGAGGACATAGTGGCCCACTTCATGGGCAGGGGCGATATGGGCAAGGCCATGGTGGTGTCGGTAGACAAGGCTACTGCTGTGCGGATGTACGACAGAGTGGGCAAATACTGGAGGCAGTATCTCGATGAGCTCAGGGCCGAATACCGGCGCTCATCAGGCCAAAAGCGCGAGGCGCTGGCGGAGCGGGTTAGGTTCATGGAGGAGACAGACATGGCGGTCGTGGTGTCGAGCGCTCAGAACGAAGCAGAGGACTTCGCCGCTAAGGGCCTGGACATCTTGACTCACCGTAAGCGCATGATCAATGAGCAACTGGACACGAAGTTCAAGGATCCTGACGATCCGCTGCGCATCGTATTCGTGTGCGCCATGTGGATCACCGGCTTTGACGTGCCATGCCTGTCCACCATCTACCTCGATAAGCCAATGAAGAACCATACGCTGATGCAGACGATTGCCCGAGCCAACAGAGTGTTCAAAGACAAGACCAATGGCCTCATTGTGGATTACATAGGCATCTTCCGAGACCTCCAGCGGGCGCTCGCTATCTACGGCACCGCGCAGGGCGGCGCTGCCGGCGAAGGCGACATGCCAATCAAGGACAAGGACGAACTCGTGACGGCGCTTGGGACGGCTCTGGATGAGGCCGGGGAATACTGCCGGAGGTTCAACGTGGACCCGGAGGTTATCCTCGTTTCGCAGGGCAACGAATGCGCAGCGTTGATCGCAGACGCGGCCGACTCTCTGCTTGAAACCGAGGAATGCAAGAAGGAATACATGTCGCTTGCCGGTGAGGCTATCAAGCTGTACAAAGCCATACTGCCTGACCCCAGGGCATCCGGATTCCAGGCCCGAGTCACGCTTCTTGCAGTGCTCGTAGCCAGAATTCGCGCGCTGACCCCCCAAGCCGAGATTTCGCAGGTCATGGAAGGGGTCAATGCGTTGCTCGACGACTCCATAGCCACCGATGGCTACAGGATTAGTGACCCTGTGTCGGTAGTCGACTTGAGCCAGGTTGATTTCGAGGCGCTCAGGAAGAAGTTCGACGCAGGGCGGAAGCGAACCATCGCTGAACAACTCAAGGGGGCCATCAACAGTAAACTGCAGAAGATGGTTCGGCTCAACAGGTGGCGTGTG
>CAYYHF010000302.1:0-3053 GCA_964471415.1 uncultured Clostridia bacterium
GGCAATCCTCGTTGTTCAGCCCCCACAGCTTTGCGAAATCGGGATCGCTGGGAATCACGGGGGCATCCATGGGAACCTGGTATTTGTAACGAATGTAGTCTCTTTCGGCGTAGAGAACCTCCGGAGCGCCACTCAGCCTGAAAACCGCAGTGTCAGGGCTGATTCCCTCAGGAATCTCCACGATTCCGAATCTCGCGCCGTTTGGAAATGCTGCAGTGGGTTCGAAACTGGCGACTTTGCAGACCGAGTATCCAAGTCGCTGTACTGAATCCATCGCAGCATTTGAGGTCAGAGCGTCAGAGAAGCGCACTATGACCCTGCCCGGGTGATAGATGTCAGGACCGGGCTGCCATCCTCCCCGGATCTCCGGGTCGATTCCATGAGCTCCGGTCTGCCCAGGAGCAACCCAGGCGAGAAGCACAAAGACAGTGAGAACTGCAATTGACGTAAGCGTCTTTCGCCGACCGCTTACCATGCGTATCCCATCTCCTTTCAGTGGTGTAGTGTAGGGCTGGACCTAGTGTGAGTCGATGTTGCTCACCCCTGAGGCTCACCCGAGACGCCCAAGGGAACCACCTCCATCCGCGTGATTTCTGTGTATGGCTGCATCATTGGCGATGATCCAAGGCGCCGATAGCCTCGGCAGCCTGATCTGGGAGCCAATGTAGGAACCCATGTCGAATATGCCGGCCCCACAAAGCGCTAATGCCGGGTTCAAACCCATGAACCCGGCATTACTGTGGTACAGAATCGCAGTATACAGAATCACAATGTTCGCACTCAAATCGCCTCGGCGACCTACTACCTTGCGATAACTGCGCTGAGCTATGCCGCTATTGGTCCACATGTTTTGCCCCGTGTTATGGTGTATTACATCTACAAAAGATCAGCTGTGTCGAGATCTGTGAGTTCGTTTGGTAGTCATCCGAAAGCTTTCAACAGTGGTTATGCACAGCCGATCCAACTAAAACGATATAGTCTGCGACTTTAGGGGAATTGTAGTTCATATAGCTCATAATGTCAACCCTGCCACTGCCTGACTGCCTGCTTAAGCCCTACTCATCCCTCGCATCTCTGACTATGTGACATTGCATCCCACAAATCGATAGCGAGAGTCAACACGGGAATAGCCCAATGCAACGCTTTTGGCATTTCTGGCCGCCGGGTGTGCCGGATAAGGATCGCTCAGCGCGGCTCTACCGCGGACGGCCTTCCAGTTCCTCCCGAAGTTCCGCAATTCCCCTTCGGAGCTCCGGGGATGCGCGGGAGACGTCTATCCGATTCATGTGGCGAATGGCCTCATCATAGTGGCCCGACTTCACCTGGTACCCAGCCAGGCAGAACAGGAGCGCCGGGTCATCAGGCTCCATCGCACTGAGCATGGAGAGTAGTTCATGGGCCTGGTCAAGATCGCCCCTGGCCGTGTAGAACGATGCCAGGACAACCAACACACGGAAACTGACCGTGTCGGCCTCGGCCGCTTCACTCAGGATCTGGATCGCCTCGTCGTACCTTTCGGCGCGATGCAGTTCAACCGCTCGACCGATGATCTCCTTATCGTGTTCGTCGATGTCCATAGTGATCACGCTAGTCTCAACCGACTTGCGCATCTGTCTTCCATGCTCGTCCACCACATCGACGGGCTGTCCTTCTTCGTATACGCCATTCTCCACCAGGATATTGAGGGCGGCCGCTTTCACCGTATTCGACACCGCTGGATAGCTCAAGACGTTCTTCGCAAACTGCAAGCCCCACTCAGAATCCACGTCCACGGCCTGCTTGAAAAAGCCGCTGGCTGTACCGATGTCTCCCTCGGGCCCCTGCTCTGTCAGCAAGAAATGAGCGAACAACATGCGGCCGGCGCCTGTCTTGAGTATTTCGGGACCAGCACCGATATCGGGCACACGATACTCGAGCGAAAACCGAGGAACCACGCCCATCTCCACTGCCTGAGCGACATAGGCATAGTCATCTGCAAACTGCTCTCGCACTTTCTTCCAGTAGGAAGCAGCTCGTTCCATCCGTCCAAGGTTAAACGATGCGACACCCGCAAGGAAGCGATCCTCCATGTCGGAACTGTAGGTCTCGTAGCAACGGTGCAGATCAAGCACCAGCTGGTGATGACCGAGGTCGCCGGCGGCCCTTTTCAGGCTAGTGGCGTATCGATACCATTCCTTGGCAACTGCATCCGGCGCTGTGCGCGCTTTGGGCATACCGGCTTCATAGTCGCGGATAGCGCTTTCCAGGAATTCCTCTGCCTCAGCTCGACGATCCAGCACAGCACATATCTGAGCCGCCAGTGCCTGCGCGAAAGGATGATGAGCTTCGGGCGCGAGGTTTGGCTGAAGTATTTCGAATGCCTCCTCAGCCTCAGCGTACTTCATTCTCCCGATCAATCGATTGCTCTCCCGTTCCATCCCCTTGATGTCCTCCGCATCGTACTGCAACACAGCACCTCATTTCCAGATTCCGTCTAGCGCATAGACCGCTCTCATTGTACCGTCCCAAGTCATCGCGGGCGGCCGCGACCTCTCGGCGGCATTAGTCTTCCCCGCCATCCGTACCCAGCGCCAACTCGAGTTCGATCTCATCGTGAATGGGTATCCCATCCTCCCCAGCCAGAGGTATCTCGGGCTTTAGGCGCCTGGCCAGAGTCATAGCCCACTCGCGGTCATCGTCACGAAGAGGACGCACCTGACATGCGCCATCACGTAGACGGCTGGATCCAATAGCAATCCATCCTTGACCATTGCCCTAGCGAAGCGCAACCGCCAGCAGCTGACTGGCCATCGTAACTAGCACCAACGCAAACGGGTAGGTGGCTGCATATGGCGCGGCTACTTCATCGCAGCCAGCCGGGCTGATCAGGGCGCCCAGGGCCGGCGTACTTGTCATCCCACCACAGATAGACCCCAAAGCGTCAGGCAGGGTGAGTTTGAACAGGCGCGTGGCCAGCGCCAACCCAATGATCATGGGAATGATTGTTACGATGGCCCCGCCGGCGAAGAGCAACCAGCCGTAGGTCGATATCGTATCTGCGAGTCCATGACCTG
>CAYYHF010000303.1:0-3049 GCA_964471415.1 uncultured Clostridia bacterium
GGTCTGCCAATCTCTCTGGCATCAATGCCCACAGGGTGAAGCTTTTTGCCTACGTTCTTTCGGGTATGTGTGCAGCTCTAGCAGGTATCGTGATCACGTCTAAGCTGGATATGGGCGGCCCCTACATTAGCCTTACCGACAACGTTCAGTCAGTGGCGTCAGTGGTTATTGGAGGCACGAGCTTTGCGGGCGGGCGTGGATCCATATCCGGCACAATAGTGGGAACGCTGATAATCGCGATGATGAACAACTTGATGAATCTGATGCTCATTAACCCCTACATTCAGCAAGGGATTATCGGGGCCATTATACTTCTGACTGTTACAATGAACCAGCGTAAGGCAGGCGTGAGGTAGGAGTATTTCGGGCGCTTCCGGCAACAGCCGGCCGACTAGCTTGCCAGTCGCGCGTGAATGGTTGAGGGATGATAACAATGGATGCCATCAGCAAGATAATCGAGGAGAGCATTGCGAAGATCGCGAGCTGGCGCAGGACCATTCATGCGACCCCTGAAACCGCCTTTGAGGAGTTTCAAACCAACCGGTTGTGCCGCAGTGTGCTATCGGACTTGGGAATAAAGGTGTGCGCGGATATTGCGGGCACCGGAATAGTGGCATTGATAGCGGGAGGGCTTGCGGGACCTACCATAGCCCTTCGCACTGACATGGACGCACTTCCCATACAGGAGACAACCGATCTGCCTTTTCGCTCTACGATAGCCGGAAAGATGCACGCCTGCGGACATGATGGCCATCTGGCTATCATGCTCGGCACAGCAATGGTACTCAGCAGCATGCGTGAGAACATCCGGGGTAACGTGAAACTCATCTTTCAGCCCGCTGAAGAGCAGCTGGTTGGGGCCAAGCAGATGATAGACCACGGCGCGCTGGTTGATCCTTCGGTGGATTCGATATATGGCATGCACCTATGGCCCGATGTGCCCCTGGGGCATGTTGGGGTTCATGCCGATACGGCTCTGGCTGCTTGCGACAGGGTATCAGTGACAATACGGGGAGATAGCGCTCATATAGCGCGTCCGCATGAAGGCAAGGACGCGCTTGCCGCTGCCCGCCTCCTGATCGATGCATTGCAGCTATGCGCAAAGCAGGAAGTAGATCCTACAGAACCGTTTGTGCTCGGCATAGGCCAGGTGACCGCAGGGCGAAGCTACAATGTCACTCCCGATACGGCAGAGTTCCACGGAACAGTCCGTTCGGTGCGCGGCTCCACAAGTGATGCAGTCCGCAATATGGTGCTGAGAGTGTGCAAGGGCATTGCCGAAGCGACGCAAACCCAGATAGACGTTGATTACACGACAGTGTGTCCGCCGGTGAGGAACAGCCCGGGCCTGGTGGAGCAGATAGTAAGGGTCGGGAAGAGCGTTCTGGGTGAGTCAAAGGTACACGTGCTGTCAACACCTTCGCTCATAGCAGAGGACTTCTCGCACTACCTCGCGGAAGCACCCGGGGCCATGATTATGCTGGGGATAGGCTCTGACCATCCCCTGCACCATCCGATGTTTTCATTCGATGAAGAAGTACTTGGCCTTGGGGTTCGTATCCTCAGTGAGTTGGTGATGGATGAGTAGGTTCAATCAAGCTGACGGGCCCGGTAGATTGGGGTCACGTTGTGATTCTCCTTGCGCCTCTTGCTCTGCGCTCACGTCACTCGCGCTATCGCACATTGCGCTGTCGGGATTTAAGTGGGATAATCATCGCAGAAAAGGTGGTTGTTGCATGCTCAAGAGGATCAATGCTCTTTTCGGCGCGCAAGACATGACCGTGGGTAAGCCAATGTCTGCTTTGCTGCGGTTTTCCATCCCGCTTCTTATCGGGAATCTTGCGCAGCAGATGTACAGCACGGTAGATTCCATCATTGTAGGCCGTTACGTGGGCGATCAGGCTCTGTCGGCCATCGGAACAACCCTTCCGATCATCAACCTGCTCCTTGTTCTCTTCATCGCGATTTCGACAGGCGCGGGAATCATGGTGGCGCAGTACTACGGGGCCAAGGCCAAAGAATTGCTGTCGCGCTCAATTGGCAATGCGATGACCCTGGTCCTCATATCTTCACTTGGGGTCATGGCGGTCGGCATCCCGCTTGCGGGTTCCCTGCTGAAGCTGACCAAGACGCCTGTAGAAACGTTCGGCATGGCCCGTTCCTACTTGACCATCATTCTTTCGGGAGTTGTGGGCGTCGGATTCTACAACATCGTGTCAGGCATCCTTCGTGGACTAGGCAATTCCGTATTTCCCTTGCTGACGCTGTTGCTCACGTCATGTCTGAACATAGTCCTGGACATCTGGTTCGTGGCAGGCTTGGATATGGGAGTCGCAGGCGCGGCCCTGGCAACGATCATATCAGTAGCCGTCTCCGCAGTGCTGTGCATCATCAAGCTATGCAGAATGAAAGACGTCGTGAAGATAGATGCCGCGAATCTTGTTCCCTGCAAGAAACTAACCGGGCAATTGCTGCGGCTGGGGTTGCCGGCAGGTGTCACGCAAGCGGTCTTCTCAATGTCCATGGTATTCGTGCAAGCGCTGGCCAATAGCATGGGTTATCAGGTGGTAACCTGTACCACCGCAGTTATGCGCATCGACGGCTTCGCAATGATGCCCAACTTCACTTTCGGCATGGCTATTGGCACCTTCGTCGGCCAGAACATTGGGGCGGACAGGATGGACCGCGTCAACCAGGGTTCAAGAGACATCCTGAAGATAAGCTTGACTACATCATTTGTGCTGGTGGCCTTGTTGCTGCTATTCGGCAAAGACCTCATACGCATGTTCACTACCACAGAAGACATCATTAGCCTGGGTGAAAGGCAGATTCGCATACTGGCCGCCGGCTATGTGGCCATGGCGATTTCCCAGGTTTTCGGCGGAATCATGCGCGGCGCCGGCGACACCATGCCCTCCATGTGGATTTCGATGTTCATTACCGTTGCAGTACGTGTGCCTCTTGCGTATCTCTGGGCATGGCTCACCAGGAGCCAAGCGTACCCTGCAGGATCGCCCGATGCGCTGTTCTTCTCGCTCCTCATAAGCTG
>CAYYHF010000304.1:0-1800 GCA_964471415.1 uncultured Clostridia bacterium
TCTGCGCTACGCGTGCGAATATGCTGATGGCTAGAGGCGAAGTCGAATCCGACTCCACAGGCAAGGGCACGATTGCCCGTGCAGATGACTTCCGTATCTGCTTTCTTCTTGCGCCTGTCTTCAAGCCCATCGAGGGGTCGGCGGAACTGCTTCAGCCCAAGATTATGGCTACTACGGTGAATGCGGGCATCATAGCAGGCGATGTAAGTGTCGTCTGGCGAAATGGGCTGCTTATGCTGGGCATCGTGCTGGTGGAGCTTGCACTTGCCAATCCATTCATACGCCGAATGCCCGAAGGCTACGATTCCGTGCTGACCGCGGACGGGGGCAAGTTAAGCCAAGGACAACGCCCACCGCACGGTGTTACGCCGCCCGCAACGAGCGGTGGTATACTTAACATGGCATAACAAAACCTGCCGCGAAAGGGGGTGTTCAAGATCACGGTGAACACGATAGCGCGGCATGTGGGCGTTCTCACCGCTCCGCCGGTTATGGCACTCGTGACCGTATCACTGATGCATCTGCACGATGCAGCGCTATTCGGAGGCGGCGCCGGTTGGCGCTGGGTTGCCCTGGCCTTTCTCACAGTGCTCCCCATCTCGGCATACGTACTCAAATCGATCATACCGTCAGTCAGGGCTCAGGGCCGATGCGGCGAGCGAAAGCTCGCGTTCATCATGTCGGTCGTAAGCTACGTAGTAGGAACAGTGTTTTGCCTGGTGCGCAGGGCGCCGCGGGCTGTGACGGGGCTTTTCCTGTCATACCTGGCGTCAGGAGCCCTGCTCGCCTTCGTCAATGCGGCGCTCAAGTTCAGAGCGAGCGGTCACGCCTGCGGGTTCGCCGGACCACTGACCTATCTGGCAGGGTTCGTCGGGCCTGCGCCAGTGCTCTTGTGCGCCGCAGTGGCCCTGCCCATCGTCTATTGGGCACGGCTTCGCGCGGGCAGACACTCGTTGTGCGAGCTCGTATCAGGAACGATTATCGGGTTTGCAGCTACACAGCTTGTGGTGTTGCTCTACGTGTAGAGCCCCCAATGGCCGCGCCACCTTAAGCAGTACGCCGGCGCCGGTTCTCGTCAGAGTCTTCTTCAGATCGATGTTCTCGACGATGGTTGATGCATAGCGCGGCGTATGGCTGTATACGAGCGCGGAAGGGTGTTCTGCGTGGGCAAGACTGGATATGCCGTGAAGAAGCGTCCATAGAACCGACAGGTCGCAAAAACCCAGCTCAACATGGTATGTACTGAACCAGCAGCATACAGCGGGCTATGGTCGCGGGCGATCGGGCCGGGAGCCTGGGGCGAGGGGCCGGATCGCCGCTTGCATTGACGCGAGTCGCCCGACTTCGCTAGAATGAACGCACATGGGGGTGAAGGCACTGGGCGATGTCGATATTGATGCACTCTCGCGAGCGTGGCGCGAGCGGGCAGCTGGGCAGCGTTGGGAAGCGGAACTGCGCCGGCAGGATGCGCTTTTGAAGGCAAAACGGGCCGCGTCTTTCATCAAGAGCGACTACGGAGCCGCCAAGGTGTATCTATATGGTTCGCTCGCCTGGAGTAGATCCTTCGGCCCACATTCAGACATCGATCTTCTTGTGGAAGGGTTCGGGCGCCCGGATGCGTACTGGCGCATGCTGTCCGAGCTTTGGGCGATAACTGCGCCGTTCCCGCCCAGTGTGGTTCTGGCCGAAGATGCGCAGGTGAGCTTGCTGACCAAGGTTCGCGAGAAGGGAGTGGAGTTGCCATGACTCAGGGAGACTACGAGGTACTTCAGGGCAGGATCCGTGAGGAGCTCGACAACA